>CAKVJE010000016.1 GCA_934754735.1 uncultured Candidatus Melainabacteria bacterium | reverse complement strand
AACCATAAGAAGATGACAAGACTTGAACTTATACACGCTTCTATGTCAGGTCAACTTCAAAATTATGACTTCAATTATGATGAAGCTTATGCAAACGTTATCAAGGATTTTGCAAAGCCTGTTGAAGTTACACAGCCTGAAGGTTTGAAGGGTGATTTAAGAGCGTACCAAATGACAGGTCTTAAATGGCTTTGGACAAACGTTTCAAAAGGTTTCGGTTGCTGTATGGCAGATGATATGGGGTTAGGTAAAACCATTCAGGTTATAAGTTTAATTCTTAAACTAAAAGAAGAAAAGAAAATCAAAAATCCTGTGCTGGTAATTTGTCCGACTACTTTGATGGGGAACTGGATGAAAGAATTGCAACTGTTTGCACCTTCTCTAAAAACTGCGACTTATCATGGAATGGATAGAAAGCTTGATTTAAAATGCGACGTAATTCTTACGACTTATGCAATCATGAGAATAGACGTTGAAGAAATGAAGAAAAATTCTTGGGGCATGATTGTTGTAGACGAAGCTCAAAACATTAAGAACCCTGATACGGCGCAAACTTTGGCGATTAAATCCTTAAAATCAGATATCAAGATTGCAATGACAGGTACTCCGGTGGAAAACCGTCTTACAGAGCTTTGGAGCATTTTTGACTTCATCAACAAAGGTTATTTAGGCTCTTTAAAGGAATTCCAAAAGAGTTATGCCGTGCCTATTGAAAGATTTAAAGAAAAAACAAGGGCGTCAAAACTTAAACTTTCTGTTTCACCTTTTGTTTTAAGACGTTTGAAAACGGATAAACACGTAATTTCGGATTTGCCAGACAAGATGGTAATGAACGATTATTGCTATTTGGCTAAATCTCAAGCTATTTTATACGAAAAAACGCTTAACGAAATGATGGAAAAAATCAGCGGATTTACAGGTGTTAACAGACGCGGTAATATTTTCAAGCTTATAACTGCGCTTAAACAAATTTGTAATCACCCTTATCAATTCTTAAAAAGCGGTGAAACTTCAAAAGAACTTTCTGGAAAAGCAGAAAAATGTGTTTCTTTGGTGCAAAGTATTTTGGATAATAATGAAAAAACTCTTATTTTTACTCAATATAAAGAAATGGGTGATTTATTAACTAAAATGCTACTTGAAGAATGCGGTTCTGAACCTTCATTTTTCCACGGTTCATTGACAGTTCCACAACGTGAAAAGTTGATTGAAGATTTCCAAACAAATGATGATAGAAAAATTATGATACTTTCCCTTAAAGCAGGTGGTACAGGTCTGAACCTCACAAGCGCAACTAACGTTATTCACTATGACTTGTGGTGGAATCCGGCAGTTGAAGATCAGGCGACAGATAGAACGTATCGTATTGGTCAAGAAAAGAACGTTATGGTTCATAGACTTATTACACTCGGAACTTTTGAAGAAAAAATTGATGAGATGTTGAAGTCTAAAAAAGAACTTGCTGATTTGGCGGTTTACGAAGGCGAAAAGATTATTACAGAACTTTCAGACCAAGAAATTTACGATATTTTCTCTTTGACTGCAGGTTAAAAATAAATATATGGGATAGATATGTTAAATTTTATAGTAAATTCGTATGTATTAATATATAAATCTATATTACCGTTAGTTCCAGTTGCATTTTTGCTAATTGTCTACTTTAGTAGGAGGAAAATGGTTTTTGATTTAAAAGTTATAATTGTTACGATTTTACTATTTTATTCATACATTCCACTTTTCTTTTATAATCAAGCGCAACAATATCTAAGTCCGGAAACGTTAGATATAGATAGCGCAATAAAAAAAAGAGAATTGTCGGCAAAATTATCAATTAATCCATTTACCAAGAACATGATATATAATAATGTCGCTATTTTAAATTTCAGAATAAAAAATTACGAAGGTGCTGATATTGCAAGAAAAAATGCAATTCGTATTATTAACAATCAAGATTTTATAACAACGCTATTAATAAGTAAGGGTTATAGCAAAAATGGAAATTATGATGAGGCTATTAAAATTTTAATTAACAAAAAGAATCAAGAGACAGATTATAAAAATAAAATGGTGCTCAATGATTTGTTGTCCAATGTTTATATGGATGCAAAGGCATATTCTTTAGCTTTTAATTCTATAAACGAAGCTTTAAGAATTTATAACGCACATCAACAACAAATTCCGTTTCCGTGTGGGATGATAAAAAAGCGCATTACGATAGAAAAAACAATGAAAACTAATCGTTTTATAAAAAAAGATGAAGATTTAGTGCAAACATATTGTAACGCAAAATTTTAATAAAATAAGTTTGATATATGAAAGAACAAGATTTTATCAATATTATAAAAAATCAAATAGGCACAAAGTATATTGGTGATGATTGTGCCTATCTAAAAGATTTTGGCATTGTAATTTCTCAAGATAGTTTGGTTGAAGATATACATTTTAAACTCGATTGGTGTTCTCCTTTTCAACTTGGCTACAAATCCGTAACCGTAAATATTAGCGATATATTAGCTTCAGGGGCGAAACCTAAATTTTTAACAATATCTCTGTCGCTTCCTAAAACAACAAAAGGAGAATTCATTGAGGAGTTTTATAAAGGTGCGAAGTCGGCCTTGAGAGGGGCGGAAATAGTTGGTGGTGATATAACCGGCTCTACTGATAAAATTTTTATTTCAATTACTGCTATAGGATCAACTAACGAACGTAAAATTTCTTCAAGAAAAAATGCTAAAGTCGGACATGTTGTAATTACAAAAGGTGAGTTCGGTAAAAGTTCAGCCGGATTAAAAGAACTTATGCAATGCGGGAATAATCTTGAACTTATAAAAGCTCATTTAGAACCTCAATTAGAAGAAAAATTCGCAGAAGAAATCGCTACACAAATAAATTCTGATTATGCAATGATGGATACTTCTGACGGCTTGGCAGATGCTTTGTTTCAAATCGCCAATGCAAGTAATGTTAGTATAAATGCTAATGATATCGAAGGAGTATTTGGCGCAGAAGATTATAAACTTGTTGCAACTGTTCCGAAAGAATTTTTGCCAAAATTATCTGAGTATGAAATAATAGGTGAAGTAGTAGAAAAACAAGATTACATCTTAAAAATAGGTAATAAAAAATACTTGAATTATGATGAATTAGATTTATATAATCACTTTGGAGAGGAATAATGAAAAAGTTTTCACTTATAATAACCGCCGGCGGAACTTCATCACGCTATGGGAATACAAATAAATTACTAGAAAAAATTAATGATAAAACCGTAATAGAAGAAACTGTTTCAAAGTTTGTTGATTTTGATGAAATTGACGAAATTATTATTTCTGCTAATAATTCTATTATTGAGATTTTGTCGGAGCTTCTTAAAAATCCTAAAATTAAAATAATAGAAGGCGGAAATACGAGACAAAAATCTGTTTATAATGCATTACAAGTTATTAAAAATGAATATGTGCTAATTCATGACGGTGCGCGTCCTTTAATTAGAAAAGATACAATTGCCTATGTTTTAGAAGCTGTTGTGGATAAAAGTGCTGTAACAGTTATGACAAAGACTACAGATACAATAAAAGAAGTTGATTCAACTGGCAGAATAATCAGGACAATTGATAGAGCAAAATTGTATAATACTCAAACGCCACAAGCTTTTAAGACTTCTATAATTAAAGAAGCACACGAAAAATTAAAAGACGGAAATTATACTGATGATTGTTCTATGTTGGAAGCCTTGAATATACCGGTTTATATCGTAAATGGCAGCTATACAAACATCAAAATTACAATCAAAAGTGATTTAGATTTTGCAAAGTTATATGTCTAGTTAATTTAATAACTTGTTTTAAGTATGTTTTTATGATATATTCTATTTACCGTACTCCACGGGGACGTAGCGTTCTCTCGACTCGAAGCTTTTGCGAGGTGCAGAGCCTACTGTGAGGGGTATAGTCGAATTGCCTATGTAATGTGGGTTGTTGATAATTTAGATAATGATGGCGCAAGATATCGAACCGTGTCAGGATGGAAGCATAGCAGCACTAAGGTAACCCTTGCGGGTGTTATTCATTTAAAAAGTAGATTCATTTTACAAAATCAATTTAGCTGTATTTCGATAGGTAGTGGTACGGTTTTTTATTTTTTTCTATGCAAATAGAATTATTATAACTGCACCAATAGCCATTATAATAGAACCTATAAGTTTTTCTTTGAAATTCTTTTCTTGAAAAATATTTGCGCCTAAGAATACGCTTAGAATAGTTGAGAGTTGGAATAATGCAAGTGCGTATGATACATTCATATTTGCAAATACGTAATTAGTTGAATATTGCATTATGCCTACTGATATGATTAATAAAAGCTGTGTTTTTACTGATTTTATTATCGGCTTATGTTTTGCAAATATCATAAATAATGCAGAAAAGATTAGTCCTGAAAAACACCATAAGAAAAACGTATTAGTTACATTGGTTAAAAGAATTATTTTTTTGATAAAAATAGCTTCTGTGCCTGAAAAAATTAAAGCTAAAACTCTATAGATAATAGCTTTGGGACAGATATGTGTTCCGGTATTGTGTCCTAATATAAAATATGTTCCGCCGATAATTAAAATAATCCCAAATAATGCAAAAGCTGAAGGACATTCCTTTAGATAAATAAATCCAAAAACCATTGCAACAATCGGTTTGTAAGAATTAATTGGTGCGATAGCAGACAAATCGCCTAAAGATAGGGCTTTTATTATAAAATAATTCCCAATTGCGCCTAAAAAACCCATTATTAAGACATTAAAAAGGACTTCTGGATTAAAAGTAATCTTGTAACAAAAAAATAATCCGATTATTGACAAGCCCAGATATGTGTAAAAATTAACAACAGATGATTTTTGCCCTTTGCTTGTTAATATTTTCTGAAAAACATTCAGGTAGGAGTTTGATAAAATTCTTGTTAATATTCCAACGCAGGTTAATAACATAAAGTCATTATACTATAAGCAAACTTGATTAATAATTATTCGAAGTTTGTTTTAACTAACGATATAAATTCGTCTGCCAGTTTAGCATTCCACTTTTTGTCAATTTCGGCTTGAATCGTTTTAATCGCATCATCGGAGCTCAAAGCTTCTCGATACGGACGTTTTTCCATCAAAGCGAAATAAGAATCAATAATTAAAATAATTTGGGATTCAATTGGAATTTCGTCACCTGCTATTTTATTTGGATAACCTGTTCCATTCCAGTTCTCGTGGTGTTTTTCAATAATCGGAATAATGTCTACTATATTTGAAATCGGTTTTAAAATTTCTCGTGCAGCGATTATAGGATGTTGTTTTATTGAATTTCTATCATCGTCATTCAAAGGTTCGCGCTTATTCAATAATTCTTTAGGCAACATTGTATTTCCGATATCATAAAGTAAAACTGCTATTTTTAATCGGTCAATTGCTTCTTTCGGCAAGTCAAAACGTTTTGCGAGCATGGTCGCAAGCTCAACTTTTTGTTTCATTCCGCCAACTTGGTGCTGCGGATTATATGATTGAACAAGAGAATCTGCAACTTGATAAAGTCTATCGTTATTCATATCCATTAGCTTTTCTGTCAGAAGTCTTGAAGTAACTGCGTCCATCGGAATTCTGTGTTTTGAAAGAATATCAACAAATGTATTTACTGCAATTTCTTGCCAAGATGTTTCGTACGAAGGTTTTGCTATAGTAACTCTATTTCTGCCGTTGCGTTTAGATTCGTACATTGCTTGGTCTGTTAGCTCCAAAAGCTCTTGAATATCATCCGACTGATCCGGATAAGTTGCGACACCTAAACTTGCTGTTATATGTCCTATCTTATCTAATTCAACTGATTCTATGGCTTTTCTAATACGTTCTGCAGCTATGCAACCACCTTCAATATCAACCGCAGGCAAAATTAAATTGAATTCTTCTCCACCCATTCTGGCTGCGATATCTATAGAACGCGCATTACTTTTTAGAACTTCGGCTATAGCTTTTATCGCAATATCACCGTAATTATGACCGTACGTATCGTTAATCTGTTTTAAGTGATCCAAATCAAGTCCAATAACTGTAAATTTTTGTTTTTGACGCATTGCACGGATGGCTTCTTTTTTTATGTACTCTTCAAAATATCTTCTATTATAAAGTCCCGTCATACCATCAGTAATCGCTTGTTCTTTTACGGCTTGAAACAAGTCTGCAATTGTGATTGCAAGTTCAATTTGTTTTGCAAACAGACTTAAAAAATTCAATTCACTATTACTTATGTTTTCTCGAGAAGAAAATACAATAAGAGAACCGAAATGAGTTTGTTTAGAAACCAATGGAACCAAAATATAAGATTTCATTTTAGCTTGCATTAAAAAACCAGCAACTTTTTCTTTGTCTAAGCTAGGAATAAAACCCGTAATTAATTTTACAAGTTCTTTTGATTGATAAATTTGATTGTTTTTTACTGAATTTTTCAACTCATCAAATTCCGGAAAAAGCATTCTATAATCACTCAAATCACAATTCAAATATTCTGAAAATTTTTCACCTAAATCATCTCTTGAAGACGCAACGATTTGTAAATATTTACCGTCATTATCACTACGTTGTTTAACTATAAAACTATATAAATACCCGAGTTCACCTTGCAAACTATTTACAATAGCATTAAGAACGCTGGAAAGAGGCTTTGAAGAATTCATCATTTCCCAAATATGTTGCAAGGTAAGCATTTGACGGTTAGCTCTATCTAATTCTTTTGTTCTTGCAATAATTTCAGCTTCAAGTTTTGCATTCTTTTCGTAAACCTCAAGCAAAGAGTCTGAGCCGGAGTAAACCGTAGATTCGACTTTATCTAAATTATTTTTAAAATTTTTGAAGCTATCAAAAAAGCCCACAATTACTATCCTTTAATTCCTCTATCTATATATTCAGTATAACATATTCTTCTAAAAATTAAACCTCCTCGATGGGAATTGAACCCATGACCTCGGGCTTCGGAGACCCGCACTCTATCCAACTGAGCTACGAGGAGATGTTAATCTATATGTGTAAACATAAAAAATAAAGAGAGTAATCCTGCAGTTTTTAAAATGGCTTTCAATAAACCTGTTTTGATTTCCTTATTCCCATGTACAGGTACAACAATTCTTGTCTCTTCATTTTCTTTGATAAAAACATGATGTGAACCACTAATTATACTCAACACCCAACCATTCTCTTCTAAAATTTTACAAAGCTTTTTCCCAGAAATATTTTTCATAGTGCAATTGATATAACTTCCCCATTATTATCTTCTGGAATATCAACTGAAAACCAAGCGTTAATAGCTTCTTTAACATTCTGGATTGTTTCTTCTATTGTATTTCCTTGTGTAAAACAACCTTTTAATGCAGGAACTTCTGCCCAATAACCATTTTCATCTTTATGTAAAATTACATCAATATTCATATAATACCTTTTTTCTTATATAACCATTATTGCATATTTTAATTATAATTCAATGTTTTAGCACTAGCAAAAAATATTTTTTCAGGTTTTAATATGACATAAAATAAATCAAGGAGTAAATATGAGAATTCAACCAATTTTTTGCACGCCTATTAGACGAACAAACTTTAAAAACAACAAAAAAGCTGAAGAAGAAATCAAAAAACAAGAAGATGAATTACATAAAGAGGAAAATGAAATCAAAAAACAAATTGATTTCTTAAATAAAGAACAACGTAAATTAGATGATGAAGAACGTAAGCTTGATCATGAAAAAATTGAAGTAGAAAGAATGAATTACTAAAAAGGTGTGCCTTAAAAGAGCACACCTTTAAATACATTTTTTATAATATTACATATCTAATCCTAAATCCAATGTTGGAGCTTTGGCAACAATCGCGCTTGATGAAATAATATCTACTCCTGTTGAAGCGATATCGTGCACTGTATTTAAATTTACATTTCCGCTTGCTTCTACAATTGCTTTGCCATTAATTAGCTTTACGCATTCTCTCATTGTATCCAATGACATATTATCAAGCATAATAATATCAGCGCCACAATTTACAGCTTCTTTAACCTGTTCAATTGTATCGCACTCAACTTCAATTTTATGCGCGTGTGAAATATGTTGGCGTAACTTTTCAACAGCCTTTGTCAGAGAACCTGCATACTTAATATGATTATCTTTAATCATTGCACAGTCTGAAAGATTAAATCTGTGTAAACTTCCACCACCTGTTTTTACAGAATATTTTTCAAATGCTCTAAAGCCTGGAGTCGTTTTTCTTGTATCAACAATTCTTGCTTTAAATTCACCCACAGCGCTTTGATATTTGTTTGTTTCTGTTGCAATACCACTCATTCTCTGAATATAGTTTAAAGCTGTTCTTTCACCCATTAAAATATATCTTGCAGGGCCTTCTATGTCAGCAATTTTATCGCCTTTTTTAATCACATCACCATCGTTGAAATAAAATTTTATATTTATAGAAGGTGAAAGAATTTTAAATACCATCTCAAAAACATTCTTACCGCAAAAAATACCGTCTACTCTTGTATTAAGTACACATGACATTCTATCATCTTCATTTGTAAGATAATCGGTTGTAATATCACCAAAACCGATATCTTCTTGTAATGCATTTTTAACGTGTTCTTCTATAAAAAAATTATTTAACATAAACTAACTCTCTTTCTTCGCTTTTCATTATATTTGAATGCTTAGCAACACTATCAGTTTGTCTGTAATCAGCTCTTGAATGTGCGCCTCTTGATTCTTTTCTTGAAATAGCACCTTCAACAATTAAACCTGCTACTGTAAGCATATTTCTATATTCATATTCATCTTGGTTC
This sequence comes from uncultured Candidatus Melainabacteria bacterium, assembly GCA_934754735.1. GTDB lineage: Bacteria > Cyanobacteriota > Vampirovibrionia > Gastranaerophilales > Gastranaerophilaceae > CAG-196. The sequence continues at coordinate 18,385 of CAKVJE010000016.1, read as the reverse complement.
AAGCATTTTCTTGTACGCTTAAATTCAGATTTCATTCTATCTATTTCAGCTTTTGCTTCCAATAAATCTTTTTCATTTCTGACAATTCCAACTTTTTCCCACATCAAATTTTTCAAATTTTGTTTTAAAGTTGGGATATCATAATCAATTTCACTTAACGGTGAAGAATATGTTTCAATTATTTCGCGAATTGAATCATCAATTTTTTTAGGTGTATTTAAGTTTGCAAATGACAAATAATCTGCCAGTTCATAAGCACAAACTACACATTCTAATAACGAATTACTTGCAAGTCGGTTTGCACCATGCAAGCCTGTTGAAGCTGCTTCACCAATAGCATACAAACCTTTTAATGATGTTCTGCCTTCGACTGTCGCTTTAATTCCGCCCATTGTGTAATGCGCAGCAGGCGCAACAGGAATTGGGTTATGTGAAATATCGATACCCTTTTCATCACAACGTTTAGAAATTGTAGGAAAACGCTTAAATAGTTTTGTATGGTCAATCATAGAAGCGTTCAAAAACACATTAAAAGAATGTTCTTTTGCCATTTCAGAATAAATTGCACGAGTAACAATATCTCGAGGTGCGAGTTCGCGCTTATCGTGATATTGAGCCATGAATTCCTTGCCTTCTTTATTAATAAGTTTCGCGCCTTCTCCACGTACGGCTTCTGAAATCAAAAATCGTTCTTTGCTTGTAGGGCTAAGCGCCAAAGCTGTTGGGTGGAATTGGATAAATTCCATATCCTGAATAATAGCACCTGCATTATATGCAATGTCTACGCCATCACCGGTCGCACCGTCCGGGTTTGTAGTGAATTTGTAAACCTGACCGACACCGCCTGTTGCAAGAACTAAAGCTGAAGTATAAACAATTTCATGTTCGCCTGTTAATTCGTTATAAACAATTATACCTTTGCATTCTTTATCTGAATCAACAAGAAGTTCAACTGCCATAGCGTTTTCCATTACAGTAATATTACTATCATTTATAACATCTTGGGCTAAAGCTTCCGTAATGCCTTTACCTGTTGCATCACCGCCTGAATGTAAAATTCTTCTTATGCTATGCGCCGCTTCAAGCGTAAATGTAAGCTTTCCATCTGAATTCTTATCGAATTTTACCCCATTTTCAATTAAATCATTAATTACTTCATCTGAAGCTTCTGAAATATATTCAACAGTTTTTTCTTCACTTAAACCTGCACCGGCCTTTAATGTATCTTGAACATGTGATTGAACATTGTCTTCCGGATTTTGATGAATTACCCCAACAATACCTCCTTGAGCGTATTTTGAATTACTTTCACCAAGGGTTGATTTTGTTAGAAGCAAAACTCCATCAGGTAATTTTATTTGCTGGGATATTTTTAAAGCCGCATATAAACCGGCAGCGCCGCTTCCTACTATAACTACGGAAAATTCCGAATATTTCATTTTATAATATTTCACCTCAAGTCATTTGTTTCAATATTCATTGTAACCCAAAAACAAGAGTAGCGCATAAATTTAATATTAAGATTTTAATTATCTGATTGGTAAATTCAAAATTTTTGGATGTAACGTATCTTCAATTATAGAATTATCCAAGTCTAATGATGGAGAATATTCTTTTGCTTTTTTAATATCTGCATCGTATCCAACCAAATCACCCATTTGTTTTTTTGCCTTTGCTCTATCAACATAAGCTCTGTAATTATTAGGTTTTCTATCAATCGCCAAATTCCAAATATTTACAGCAACATCATAACGTCCCAAAGAGGAGTACAACTCTGATAAACAAGCATATCCTGCATAAGCTGTGTTATCAGTTTCCAAAATATTGTTGCAATATCTCATAGCTTCACGATAATTACCTGCTTCTTTAAAAAGCATTGCAACTTTTAAGTAGTCATTAAATTGAATGTCATTAGAATTAACGTAATCATTCAATGCACCTCTATAGTCTCCTGCCATTAGTCGAATTGCACCTCTTTCTTTGTAAAGAGTTTTTAGTTCGTTATCAGAAGCAAAGCTGGGTAAAGTTTCAATAGCTTTATTCATTTCTCTAATAGCGCGCTTTTTATCCGGATACATTTTAGCTAAATAAACGGCATTATTTCTATGAAAAATATATTCAGTATCATCTGAATTATGTGTAATTTTTGAAATTAACATTTTAGTGTTGTTACCCCAGAAGCATACTTGTAAAAATTTATTTCCAGGAGGGGTACAAAGCCAAGCAACAAATAAAAAAACAATAATAATACCTGTTAATAATTTTGCATCGTCCTTTTTAGATGTTTTATTAAAGTTTGTAATCATTAATACGCTCTCTTCCAAACTCATTATACACAATAAGTTAAAAAAAATAAAGTTAAATTTCATTAAGAAATCTTTGAATATTATAAAATTTTACAGCAATAAAATTCCTGAATATTTCCTTGTTTCAAATTCTGTTCGAATTTTGCAACAGAATTTGGAGCAAGTTTATTTGCCTTTGTGTAATCAGTAAAAAATAATTCTACAAATCTTGCAAATAATTCAGTTGGGCTGTTATAATATCTGTTTAATTTTGCGATTCGCGAGTTAATTCTATTAATCATGCGCTGTTTAGATTTTATTTTAATATAAAGAATTTCATCATCTGTTAATTCATAAAAATCTTTTTTCAAATTTTCAATCGAGTAAATGCGATTGTTGAAATTAATTCTATCATATTTTAGTAAATATTTTTGTTGGATATTGAAATGTCGTTCGAATTTCTTATATGGAGTCGATAGTTTAAAATCCGGATTGTGAAGTTTTATTTTATTCGCCATTGATTTTATTTCTGCCGATATTTCGTCTTTTTTGTCAAATAATGCTTTTGCTTCATTTTTAGGAATTTTATCAACCGTAATATTTACCAATTCTTCATTAAGAGTATCGGTAAATTCATCAAACGCAAAATCCAGCGATTTCAGTTTATTATCATGCAAAAAATGCACGTAATGAGCAAATTCATGTAAAAGTACCGGCAAAACATCGTTTTCATCTAAGCTTTTTGCTATATCAATTCGATAATTGCCGTTTTTTGTACCTCTAAAAAAGCCTTTGTTACCGCGAGCCTTATTTTTCCCTATATTAACTTCTACTCCTATATCTTCAAGATATTCTTTAATTTTTAAGATTCTGTTTCTTTCACTATCCATTTTAAATAATCTTCGCTACAATCAACAATCGGTAATGCAATGATTTCAGGAACTGTGTAAGGGTGTAAATCTTCAATTACGAGTTTGATTTTACCATAATTTGCACGACGTGTTTTAATCATCATAAGAATTTCTTTTTCTTCGCAAATTTCACCGTCCCAAGAAAAAACGGATTGTACTTTTTCAATCATGCTAACGCATGCAGCAAGTTTATGTTTCATCAAAATTTTTGTAATATTTTTTGCCACTTTTTTGTCCGGTACTGTGCAATTAATAACAATAATATCCATACAACTCTCCTTTATATCTTAATCCATTTTAAAAATCTTACCTGTATTCAATATATTATTTGGGTCAAAAAGCTTTTTTATCTGTTTCATATATTCTAATGCTTTTTCGTCCACTGTATTTTTTATATAAGAAATTTTTTCACTTCCGACACCATGCTCAGCCGAAATTGTTCCACCTAACGAAGTTGCAAGTTTATACATTTCAGACTTTGCTTCAATATAGTTTTTAAACTCATTATCGTTTTCGAGATTTAAAGCTACCTGCGGGTGAATGTTGCCGTCGCCTACGTGTCCTACTATACAAACTTGTAATCCGAATTTGTCGCAAATTTCTTTCGCGCCCTTTACCATTTGTGCTAATTTGTCGCGAGGAACTATAATATCGTCGGAAACTACATCCGGCGCAAGTTTAGCGGTAGCAGCAAAGCTTGCGCGTCTTGCTGTCCAAACAGCCTCCTGTTCTTCTAATGAAATTTTAGTTTCTATCTTACTTGCGTTAGCTTTGATTAAAGCCGATTCAACTCTTTCTTGTTGAGTTAACATAGAGCTTTCAAATCCATCAAGCTCTATTAAAAGCATTGCATTTTTTTCTGTATCCAATCCGCAAGGATAGAATTTTTCAACAGTCGTAATTGAATTGTTATCCATAAAATCAATTGTTGCCGGAAAAACACTCGCACGCATAATTTCTGTAACCGCAGAAGTCGCATCTTCAATTCTATCAAAATAAGCGGTTACCACTTTTGTTGTTTCAGGTTTTGGTATAAGTTTTAATTCCGCTTCAACAACAACTGCTAAAGTTCCTTCACTTCCTACAATTAATTGATTTAAATGATAGCCTACGGCGTCTTTAATTGTATTTGCGCCCAACATCATTATTGAACCGTCTGCTAAAACTACCTTCAAATTAAGAATATAGTCTTTTGTTGTGCCGTATTTAAAGGATTTAGCGCCACCGGAAGATTGCGCAATACTTCCGCCAATAGTTGAAACCCTAAAATTTGAAGGGTCAGGCGGGTAAAAAAGATTTTCTGTTGAAGCAAGTTTCTTAATTTCATCCAAAACTACGCCAGGTTGAACCTTCATTGTCATATTAGTCGGGTTAAAGTCTAAAATTTTATTCATTCTTGAAAAATTTAAAACAATTCCGCCAAAATCACAAACGCAAGCTCCAACCATATTTGTACCTGCTCCGCGACAAATTACTGGGATTTTCTTTTCATTCGCAAATTTTAAAACTTTTTGAACTTCTTCTATGGTTTCAACAAAAATAACTGCGTCAGGAAGCTTATGTTCCAATCGAGAGTTGGTAGAATCTTGCGCGTAACAATATCGTTCTTCCAAACTCGTTAGAACATTCTCCTTTTTTACAAGTTTATTCAAATTATCTAAATTACTTTTCAACAACATGTGATGCTATTTTTTCGATACTTTTGTTTAATTTTGCGATTTGTCTGTCCATGCCGCCAACTTTTTTAGTCAGTTGAGCAGTATCTTTAGGGTCGATTTTAGTCATAACTTCTTCAAGTTTAGACTCTAAAGAATTGATTTTATCTTGTTGAGATGACATTTTATCGTCAATCGCAACCAAGAAACTATTTAAAGTATTTTCAAGCGGAGTCATGTCAATTTTAGAATTCTTATTATTGATTGTTGTTTCGACAATAACTCTATCTAATTTTGCTTCTAGAGAAGCAATGCGTTTTGCTTGTTTTTCAAAAACATTACTCAAAGCTTCAATTAATTCTGTACTTTCAGAATTATCTTCTGCTTCCGCTTTTAAATCCTCAAGCATAACCTTAATTTGACCAATATCATCAAGAGTTTCAACCTTATCAGAAATCGTTGTAATCTGTTCTCCAGCTTTGTCTACCCATTCTGCTAAATATTCAAATACTTGGTTGAATACTTGATTTGTCTTCGCACCATTTTGAATCATTGTATTGATTGCACCTAACTTATTATCAAGTCTGTCAATACCTGATTCGTGTGCAAAATTACGTGTTCTTTCGTCTAAATCATTGATTACAAGTTTGAATTCTTGCAAATTGTCTTGTAATGATTTATTAGACTCGTCAGATGCCAAAATCAATTTGTTTGTTCTTGTGCTAATGCTTACAATATCTTCTGAAAGAGTTTCAAAATCTTTTTTGAACTCATCATATTCAAATTTTGGCATTTCTGTTTTTAATGATTCTACAAGCTTGTAAATATCATTAGTTGATGTTACCAAATCTTCGAATTCTTTAGAAGATGTTGAATTTTTCATCTCATTTAGAACTAATCGCAAGTTTGCAATATCAGATTCTAAATCCTGCAAGCTGTAAACATAATCAATATCGCCGTCAGAAGATATTATTGAAGTAATTTTTTCGTTAATTAAATCAATATCTTCTTTTAATGCGTCAACTTTGTTATCAATTACTGCAACATTGTCTTTTACGGCATCAACATTATCAATTGTTGTTACAATGTGGCTTAAAATTGTAATCAATTCTGAATGTTTTTCCTGAATGAAATCTAAAATTTCTTCTTGCTCTGCAACAAATGAAATTTGGTTAAATATGTTCAAGAATTGAGTAATAATATCAGATTTAAGTTTTGATAATTCTTCATTTAAGCTTATATCTTGAGCATCAACTTTATTTGTTAAATCTGTAATTGATTGTTGTATTCCATATTTAACAATAGTATTCATCTCTGTTAATTCAGGCAAATTGTTGCAACACAAGTCGCTTATATCTTCCAAATATCCAAACTGTTCTTTTACAAGATTCTCAATGCCTGTAATTTGGTTGTTCAAAGACGCTTGGAAAGCTTCGTCAAACGATTTATTCAGAATCTGTGCTTTCAAATCTGCAAAGCTTACGTTCAATGAGTTTATAGAGTTGCTAATGCCATCCATGATTGTCTGCATTGTTGCATTGATTTCATCTTTTGTAGCTTTGAATTCGTTAAGAATACCGTCTACAGAAGTTTGAATATTATCGAATGATTGATTATATTGAGAAGCAATCATTCTAATTTCTTCGTATTTTTCAACAACTGTATCAATAAATTTCTTATCAAACAAGTTTAATTTGTCTTCAAATTTGTTTGTAACATTTGCTAAAATAAATTCGTTTATTTGCTTGTTTAATTTTTCAGTAGTAGAACTTACCAAGATTTCATTGGTAGCTCTTAAATCTGACATTGCAGAAGAAAATACACTTGCTTCCAAAAACTTGTTCATCGTAGAAATCATATCATCAGTCGTTTCGCTTAATTCAGACTTGATGTTATCCAATTTTTGGTTCATCACAGTAGAATCAGTTTTAACATCCATGTATGATTTTAACTCGTTAATGTAATTGAAGATATAGTCTTCAATTGAGCTTTCAACGTGAACGGTTAATTTAGAAAGTTCGTCTTTTTGCAAGTCTTTGAACAAATTAAATTGTTCAATAATGTCTTTTACAATTACGTCTGTTTCTTTTTCTATATCTTCAGAAACAAGTTCGCATTCTTTTTGTACAAGTTCTACAATTAAATCTTTGCAAGAAACAATTTGTTGCTTATTAATTTCCACCTGTTTAAGAATGTTATTTGCAAATGCTTCCATTGTTTGAAGTTCGCCGGCTGAAATATCAGCTGTTGTTGCAAGCAATGTTGTAATCTTATCTTCAATCGCTTGTTCAACTTCATCAAACAAAGTTTTGCTATTATTGATTAATGTTTCTGAAATCGCTGAAACTTCAGATTTAGTAACATTTTTAGCTTCATCAATCAATGTATTAAATGTTCCGCTCAATTCTTTTACTTGAGCTTGAAAAACATTCATTTGTGAAATTTCATCTTTATCTAATCTATCGTTTAAAGCTTCAAAAGCTGCTTTAAATTCAAGTGTTTTGGCTGTTAAATCTTCTTGAATTTTTGCATTTTCATTATCCAAATGAGTAGTGAAACTCAAAGATGTAGCTTCAAATAATGATTGAACTTTGTCATACAAACCTTCAACTTCTTCTGTTAAATTGTTTGCAAAATCTTGTTTTAAGTCATCAGTTTTATTTTGAGTTTTTTCACTAATAAGCTTTAATTCTTCAAGCTTGTTAGATGTAATGTCATTAAGCAGAGTTTCAAGCTTATTGGCAACATAAGTTGAATTTTGTTGAAGATTTGCACTTACATCAGTTTTTAAAACCTCTAATCCATTAACTAATGTGTCAATTTTTTCTGTAATATCGGTGTCTAAATCGTTTACATTATTTAATAGAGTTTGCGCTTTGTTTGAAATTTCTTCAAATTTCGTTTCAACATTTTTTGATTGAATTTCTAAACCTGAATCAACGAATTTTGCAATATCATCTAGTTGAGATTTAATTTTTTCAACCATTTCAGAATTCTTAGCAGATAAATTTTGCGCAAATTCATCCAATTTAGAATTTGAATGTTCAGCTTGGCTTTCAAACAATGTTTTTAAGTTGTCAGACGCTTCTGTTAAATCATTTTCAGTTTTTTCAACGGCGTTTGTAAGCTCAGTCGTAAAGGCGTTGCCTATTTCTTGCAATTTCAACCTGATGTTTTCTTGTAAACTGCTATTATCGCTTTTTACAGTTGCCAATAGGTTTTCAACTTGCGAATTTAATTTTTGAGTTTGAGCGGTTACCGTATTCTGAATCTCTTCAAATTTTTCAGCAGTTTCTTGTCCTTGTACTTCTAAATTGGAATCAACAAGTTTTGAAATTTCATCAAGTTGCTGTTTTAAATTTGCAGAAAGATTTTTATTCAAAGAGCTCATTTCTGTTGTGAAATCAGCCAATCTTTCTTTTAATGAATCATAGTCAGCAGAAGTTAATTCGATATTATTATCAATAATACCTTTCATTTCAGCTGCGATTTCTTTTAATCTGGTTTCAGCATTTTCATTTTGTACAGTCAAAGCACTTTCTAAAGCTTCATTTAATCCTAAAACTCGTTCTTTAATATAATCGGCTTGTTCGTTGTTTTTTGTAACAATACCATCAAACAAAGTTTCAATTTTAGCTTTATATTGTTCTAAATTTGAAGCAACAGTTTCATCAATTCTAGCTGAAATATCAACCAAACCGTTTTCAATTTTTAAACTTAATTCGTTATCAGAACGAGAGAATAATTCAGTTAAAGAATTTGACAAATCATCAAAATTAGTTTCTATTAAACTAAACTGTCTTGTCAAATCTTCATCAATATTTTTATCAATACTTTCTAATCTGTCTTTTAAGTTTGCAAAATCGTCTGTAATATTGTCAACACTTGTTTTATAATTTTGTAAATTTGTTTCATTAAAGTTATTTAACACACCTTTTAAAGAAACAAAGTTATCTAAAATCTTTGCAAGTGTAGATGTTAAAGATGATGTAGTTTTTTCGGACATTGAGTCAACACTATTTTTCAAATCATCAAAACCACCGGTAATTCTATCGGTATAATTTTGCATATTAGAAGAAAATTCTGACAAGTCTGATTTTAAAGTATTTACAGAATTAGCAATTTCTGCACAAAAATCGTTTTTAATGTAGTTTACAACTTCTCTATTACCGCCTTCAACTTTCAAAGTTGTGCTTGAAAGTTGTTCTGCAAGTTCTTCTACATTAAGTTTTAATGTGCCAATAATTTGAGCTATTTCACCTTTGAATTGTCCAATTAATTCTTGAGAATTTTGCAAACTCTTTGCATGCAAGTTTTCAGTAGTAAATTTAATTTCGCTAATTTTATCAGCGTTTTCACAGGTGAATTCTTGTTTGAAGTCAGAAATTTTTTCTAATAAAGCATTCTTCAAAGTTGCTAATTTTACTTCAAAATCAGTTTTTAAACCGTCTGTAGAAGACATAATGTCGCCAATATTAGTGCTTAAAGTAATATTATTTACGTTTAGCGCTTCTTTAATTTCATCAAAATTATCTTGAACTTCAAGCAATTTGTTATAAGAATACTTAATTTCTTCCTTTAAAGACTCAGTATTCTTTGAAATTGAACTGTTAATTATGTCAATTTTCTTAGAATTTTCTTGCTGAATTTGAATTAAATTATTTTCAACTTGTGTTCTAATAACTTCAACAACATCGCGAACATTTTCAACATAGTTCAAATTGCTATCTTTTACGATTTCTGTAATATTTGCGAGCTTAACATCAATTGAATCCGTATTAAGTTCTTTTTGAGAACTTACGTAAGATATTACATCCATTATTGACGCTGAAATATTATCCAAAATAGGTTTCAATGCATTTAAAGCTGATGTTTGTGCTTGTTTAAGCGTGTCTTCTACGCTGTCTAATTTGCTAACCAAAAGTTCATATTTGCCAAACAAATCATTTGCAGATTTTTCGGCTTGTTCAGTTGAAGAATTTTCAAATGCTGTTGACAATTCCTGTTTAACTGCATATAAATCGACTTTTAAGTCTTTTACAACATTAACAAAATCCAAGCCTAAAACATCTTGAACTGCAGATTTTAATTCTGCGAATTCGCGTTTAGAATTATTTACTTCGATTACTGATGCATCAAGTTTATAATCAATTACGCCGGACAAATCCTTAATATTTTTAATCTGTTCAAATAATTGACTTGATGAGTTTGCTACATATCCTTCTTGTTTTTCTAAAGAACCTTTAAGGCTGTTTTCAAACATTGCTAATCTGTCTGTAATATTTGAAAAAATAGCATTATTTGCAGAAACATTATTTTCGTCAATTTGTGAAACAACAGTTTTTAAATTTGCAATATCTTCTGCTACATCATTAAAACTTTTTTCACACAATTTTGTCATTGTATAATGCGAGTCTTTTAGTTTTGAAATCAAAGAATCTGCACCATTAGAAATTTCATTTAAAGTTCTTGTAGCGTTTACTTCAACCAATTGAGAAATTTTATCGGTTACGACATCTGTATGTTCTTTGATGTCATGCTCCATTTTTTCTAAATTTGACATCAAGCTTTGGAAGTTCACATTAATATCTAGAGCCTGTAAATTTGTGCTAATCTTTTGAATTTCAGAAGACGCGTCAATTAGGGCGTTTTGCAAATTAACAGAACCTGATGAAATATCTTTCAAAACGATTTCTAAAGAAGTTTTAAAATCTTCAAATTTTTGATTAGTTGTAACTTCTTTTAATGACGCTTGCAAAGCTTCCAGTTCATTCATTATTTTTTCTGAATTTTGATTTTCACTTTCAGAAATAACAGTTTTTAAACCTGCAATGATGCTCACAGATGCGTCGATTTTTTCAGCCAAATTGTCTATTTTATAATATTTGTCTGATAAATTGTTAACAGAATCGTTAAGTTCGTGATTTTTTGCAACTAAATCGCTCAACCATTTTTTAGCACTTATAACGTCATCTTGGCTTGCTAAACCTTTCAAGGCATCTTCTAATTGATCATTCTTTTTATCCATCATTTGGATAGCTGAAAGTATTGTGTTTGAAGAGTTTACAATGTCATCCAATTGTCCGCCAAATTTGTTAATAGCTTCTGATTGATCAACACTTGATAGAGTTTTTATTAGAGTTTTAAAGTTTTCATTTAAACTCAATACAATAGAATCAAAGCCGTTTCCGAGATGTTCCAAATCATTTTTCAAAAGAGAAATACTTTTGATGATTTCTTTTTTCTGAGTATCATCTGAGCGCATGGCATCAAGTCTAAGTGTAATGTCGGTTAGAGTTTCTTTCTGAGATACAACTTCTCTAGAGAATACAGATAAATTCGTTGCAACAATATCAAATAATTCTTTAACTTCGCTTGATTTTAAAGCATCTGCGCTATTTTTAAGTAAATTTGAGAATAAAGATTCTATTGCGCCAAATTTTGAAATAAGTACATTGTGGCGTTCGTCTAAATTTTGTTTTAATTCAGATAGAAAAATTTTAATAAGGTCAATATCTTCTTCCGTATTTATTTTTTCTAACTTAGAATTAATACCTGCAAGAAGTTTATCAACGTCTGATGTATTTAATATACCTTGCGCTCTGATTGAATTTAACAAGGTTTTTATTGTATCAAAATTTTCTGTAATCTCTGAAAAATTATTTATTTCTGCCATATACTTACTCTATCCCACATTCTATATTCATACTTATTATATAATAATATAAAAATACTGACAAATACTACTAAATTGTAATCATTTGTTAAGAATTATAAAAATAAAAAAAAACCACTTATTTAAAGTGGCTAAGGGAAAAAGGAAAAAGGGAAAAATAAACATCTTACATCTATGAGAATATACCGAATGTTCTTTCGATATTATCATTTTTAACAGTTTTAATTGAATCCATTTCTTGCTTAATAGCAGTTCTTTCGGTTTCTAGCTTGCTTAATTCTTTATCGTACTTTGTGTCTTTAGCATTAATTTTCTTTAGTTCATATTCATAAGTTGCTTCAGCTTTCTTTAGGTCTTCGTCATCAGAAGTTTCTTGTATGTAATTTTCGTTTGTACTCGTTGCAACGCTAGTTTCTTGCCATTCTTTTTTGTTAGTATTATACACATCAATTAATACTCGGCCGGAAGTTACCATGTTGTTAAACCATTCTTTGCCTTCGTCGCCGGAAGTATATGCTGCATCAACTTCTTGGCAACCACCGCAAGATTGGATTTGTTCAAATAATCGTACGTAATAGTTGAATTTTTGTTGATCAAAAGTTTCTTCAGTATCTTTATCTGCAGTTTGAGAATCCGGATTACCATTTTGTTCTTGAGTATCACCTTTATTAAGTGCCATGTATTTATAGATTTCAGAACTGTATGTATTATACAATTTATTTCTAAACGCGTTCAAAGCATCAACAACTTCTGAAGCAGTAGCTTCTCCTGCCACTTTCTTTTCATTGGTTTCAATTAAACTATCGTAAGCTTTTTTTACACCAGAATTTAAATCTCCTGCTTTTTCGTGTTTATCATAGACTACTTGTTCAACTTCTGACATCCAAAGATTACCATCTGCAGTAGTTTGGCTTTTTTGATATCCAACAGCAGCTGCGTCATTATCTCCGTATTCCCAAGCTCCATTGTCACCTAAACCCAGCATAGCCCAGGCAAATGAATATTTATCATTATCAAAAATTTTATATTGATTATAAACCTCTGAATCCACAATAACTTTACCTGTTTCAGCGTCTCTTAAAGTGTATTGTTTTTTTCTGTCTTCGTTATAACCGCAAATATTGGCGAAAGTTGCATCAACATACCTGCTTCCACCGTTATCTGTATTAAAAGCTACTTGAATTTTCTTTGCATCCAATGCATCACAATAGGTTTGGTACAACTCGTCTTGTTGAGTTGCCAAAGCTATTTTTTGACTCTCGATGTTTTGTGCCTTGTATTCTACATCGTGGAGCCTACTCGTTAGAGTTAATAATCTAGCTTGTGATGCTGCCATTCCCATTGTAGTTCTATTGTCCTTATATAGTTTTCCCTTGTACTATTGTTTACGGCATATTTATATAAAAACTTTAGAGTTTCTGATAAAATCGTTACAATTTGTTACATAATTTTCTGCATTGGTGATATACTAATATCATGAAACTTGAGAATGCATCATTTTTTGACCATCTGATAAGAAATATAAGAAAAGAAAAAAGCTTTACTTTAACAGGTTTAACAACGTTTAGCCGTCTTCTTTTGCTTGATTATATCTGCAAATTATCGGACAAAAAAGTTCTTTTTGTGACTTCAACCGAGCAATCAGCACTAAAATATTCTGCTGATTTAGAACGATTATTTGAGCGAAGCGCAGAAACATTGCCTTACCAAAATGTTTCACCTTATGAAGTTGTAGTCGGCAATCTTTATGACTATGCAAAACAAATTGATACATTGGAAGCTAAGCCTAATCTTGTTTTTACACCAGTAAAAACACTTCTTGAGAAATTTCCGTCAGAACAGTTTTTTGAAGATAATTCGTTTAGTTTAAAAATTGGTGACAGCATTTCACAAACGGATTTACTTAATCGTCTGATTAAATTAGGTTATAAGCGTTCAACAATGGTTTCTGATATTGGTGAGTTTAGTATTAGAGGAGATATTGCAGATATTTATTCGCTGGAAGAAAATCCTATCAGGCTTGAGTTTTGGGGTGATGAAATCGTTGACATAAGATTTTTTAATAATGAAACACAAAAATCTATCAAAAAAATAACTGAACCCGTTTATATTAGACCGCTTTACAAATTTGTTTTACCTGATAATCCACCAAATGAATTTCCCAAAGAGCTTAAAGAACAATTTGAAAATGAAGGTTATTTTGAAGGTATAAACGTTTATCAATCATATTTTAATTCTGATTTAGTTAATATTTTGGACTATTTCAAAGATTATATTATTGTATTTGATGAATATGCGGAAGTTTCAGCAAAGTATCAACAAATAGATGATAATTTTATAAATTCTTATAATGAAGCTTTAAAAACTAATCAAATCTACGCATTAAAGGAAATAAATCATTTCACGTGGGAAGAAATTATTAAGAAAACTGCCGGCATGCAAAAAATTTATTTAAACAATTTTTTGTCCGATGAAAATAACGAAGTTATTGATATTGACGCGAGAAATGTTCAAATTTTTGATGCTGATATACAAGCTGTTGCAAAATTTCTTCAAGAACACAAAGGTTATCAAATTACTATTGCAACTGATTTTCAAGAGCGTGTAAAAGAGGTTTTAGCAGAATATGGTATTTTTGATATTAATTATATTAGAAATATTACTTCTCAAGGTACAGAGCTTAGGGACGGTAAAATCCTTTTACTTACTGATAGAGAGCTTTTTAACAAACGTCAAAAGGATATTCCGTCAAATCGTAAACGCCATTATAAAGAAAAAGCAGAATACATTGAAAATATTAATGATATCAAAGAAGGTGAATATGTTGTCCACTCTATTCACGGTGTAGGTGTTTATAAAGGACTGACAAAACAGGAATTTGACGGTCAACTAAAAGATTATTTGACAATTGAATACGCAAACAAAGACAAATTGCATATTCCTGCTGAGCAAATCAACATGCTCTGCCGTTATCGTGGTTCAGGTCAAATAAAACCTAAACTTTCACGCATGGGCGGAAGTGATTGGGAAAATACAAAAACTAAGGTTAAAAAGGAAGTTGAAGCTATAGCTTACGATTTATTAAGGTTATACGCAAGACGTAAAATGAAAACCGGAATTGAATTTGCGCCTGATTCACCTTTACAATTGGAGATGGAGGACACGTTCGAATACATTGAAACTCCTGACCAATTGAAATCTATTAATCAAATTAAAGCTGACATGGAAAGCCCTAATCCAATGGACAGACTTGTTTGCGGAGATGTAGGTTTTGGTAAAACAGAAGTTGCTATGCGTGCGATGTTTAAAGCTGTTACTTCCTTAAAGCAAGTTGCGGTAATTGTTCCGACAACTGTTCTTGCTCTACAACATTTTCAAACTATTTCAGAACGCTTTAAGCCTTTTGGAATTGATGTAGAACTTCTTTGTCGTTTCAGAAGTACAAAAGAACGCCACGAAACGCTCAAAAATCTGGCGACAGGAAAATGTGATGTGGTTATTGCAACTCACAGTTTGTTACAAGATAAGGTTATATTTAAAGATTTGGGCTTGCTTGTAATTGATGAAGAACATCGTTTTGGCGTAAGACACAAAGAAAAATTAAAAGAATTCAGGGAAAATATTGATATTATTTCAATGTCAGCAACTCCGATTCCTAGAACGCTTTATATGTCGTTATCAGGCATTAAAGATATTTCCGTAATTAATACTCCGCCTCAAAACCGTTTGCCAATCAAAACTTTTGTGGGCGAATACAATGAACAAACAGTTAAAAACGCAATTGTAAATGAACTTGATAGAGATGGACAAGTATTTTATCTCTATAACAGAGTTGAAACAATTGAAGAATTTAAGCTTGAACTTCAAAAACTTGTACCAAACGCTCGCATCGCAATCGGACATGGACAATTGAGCGAAAAACAACTTGAAGATGTGATTATCGGTTTTGACAACCACGATTACGACATTTTGCTTTGTACAACAATTATCGAAAACGGTATAGATATTCCGAATGCTAATACAATGATTATTCATGAAGCCGATAAACTTGGATTAGCACAGCTTTATCAACTTAGAGGACGTGTAGGAAGAAGCGATAAGCAAGCATATTGTTATTGTTTTTACAAGAAAAGCAAAGAACTTTCGCACGAAGCATCAGAGCGATTAAAAGCAATAAAAGAATTCACAACGCTCGGAAGCGGATACAGAATTGCTATGCGCGACGTTGAAATTCGTGGTGTCGGTAATATTTTGGGTACAAAACAGCACGGACACATGGTTAACGTTGGTTTTGATACGTATTGTCAACTGCTTGAAGAAACCGTGAACGAACTTAAAGGTGAAGCCATAAAAGCTAACAAACCAACAATTGTTGATATTAATATTACTGCTTATATTCCTGATGAATGGGTGGGTTCGGGTGAACAAAAAATGATTGAATACAAGCGACTTTCAGATGTTAAAAATGAAGTTGAGCTTGATTATATTGTATCAGAATGGAAAGACCGTTTCTCAAGAATTCCTGATGAAGTAGAAAATCTGATTAAATTAATCAAATTGAGATTGATAGCGACAGAATGTGGAATTACAATAATTAGGGAAGCAGGCGATGACATTCGTGTATATTCACCGTTTACACCTTATGAATGGAATATAATTAAACAAGGTCTGGACAAAGATATTGCAAGAAAAATCAAGTTTACAGTTGCACCAAAAACTTGCGAAGATGGCAAATCTATTTTGCTGGTAAGTAATAGAAATATGAGTTTTGATGAAATATTTGATGTATTAACGAATTTATTCTATTTCATAAAAGAAATAGCTGATAAATATAAAAACAAATAATTTCTATGTTAAAATATATGTATGGAAGGTGTAAATCAAGAATTTATAGATGAGCTTAAAGATAAAGTACACAAAAGAATTGAAAACGTTGATTTGTATCAATTCAAAGGTAGCGTTTCCAAGCTTTTGGGTTTAACTGTAGAAGTTAAGCTCCCCGGCTTGAAAATCGGCGATTTATGCTATATAGAAGCTGCTACTGGAGAGAAAAAACCTGCAGAAGTTGTTGCTTTTAAAGGTGATGTTGCACAGTTACTTCTTCTTTATGACGGAGCCGGAATCGGTCAAGGAAGTCTTGTAACAACTACCGGTGGCCCTATCATAATTCCTGTTGGTGATTTCTTGTTAGGGCGTTTAATTAACCCAATGGGTGAACCTATTGACGGCAAGCCTCTTGATGTTTCTAACGCAACTTGGCGACCTTCTGACGGGCCACCTCCTGGTCCTTTTGAAAGACCTATTATTACAGAAATGTTCTCAACAGGTGTTCGTGCTATAGATTCTTGTCTGACATTTGGCTGCGGACAGCGTATGGGTCTATTTGCAGGTTCCGGAGTCGGTAAAAGTACACTTTTAGGTATGATTGCAAGAAATTCAGATGCGGATGTAAACGTTGTTGCACTAATCGGTGAACGTGGCAGAGAAGTTAAAGAATTCGTAGAGGATGCTCTTGGACCTGAAGGTATGAAAAAATCTGTTCTTGTTTGTTCTACAGGAGACCAACCGCCTTTAATCAGACAAAAGTGTCTTCTAACGGCGACTGCGGTCTGTGAATATTTTAGAGATCAAGGTAAAAAAGTTTTCTTAATGACGGATACTGTAACACGTTGTGCTATGGCAGGACGTGAAGTTGGTTTGTCTATCGGTGAACCACCAACAATGAAAGGTTATCCGCCTTCTATTTTCTCTTGGCTTCAAAAGGTTCTTGAAAGAGCCGGCAATAGTCCTAAAGGTTCGATTACGGCTTTTTATACCGTACTTATGGAAGGTGATGATATTAATGACCCTATTGTAGATACAGTTCGTGGTATTACAGACGGTCACATTTTCTTGTCAAGAAAAGTTGCCGAAGCCAACCATTATCCTGCAATTGACGTTTTAGGCAGTATTTCCAGACTTATGTCGGCAATTGCTTCTAAAGAGCATAAAGAAGCTGCAGGTAAGTTACGTAAAATTATGGCAATGTATCGTGAAAACAAGGACTTGATTGATGTTGGTATGTATCAACCGGGCTCAAATCCTAAACTAGACATTGCAATTGAGATGATGCCGAAAATTAACGCATTCTTGCAACAAAGAACTACAGATAGCGTTAATATGCAAAATACAATTGATACTTTGATAGAAATGATGTCTGGAGTAGATGTTTAAAAATTTGTGATTTGGACATTGTAATTTTACGACTAATCTCTTAATTTTACGCCTGTAACTTTAGAAATGCCTTTTTCTTTTTGGGTTACACCAATTGTGCGGTTGGCTGATTCAATCATAGGTTTTCTGTGGCTAACAACGATAAATTGCGTTGTTTCAGCTTGTGATTGAACGATATGTGCAAGTTTTTCTACGTTAATACCATCCAAGCTGGCGTCAACTTCGTCAAAAGCGTAGAATGGTGCAGGCATGTATTTTTGAATAGCAAATACAAATGATAGTGCTGTTAAAGCCTTTTCACCACCTGACATACCCGCTAGACGTTGTTTTTTCTTGTCTCTAGGCTGTGCCTCAATATCAAGTCCGCCTTCAAACGGTTTTTCTTCGTTTTCTAAAATCAAAGTACCTTCACCGTCAGATAGTCTATGGAAAATATCTTTGAAGTTTTCATTAAGCACATTATAAGTTTTTAAGAAAGTTTCTTTTTTCAAATCTTCATAACCGCGCATACGTTCGAGAATTTGCTCTCTTTCAGAGCTTAAAGTTTCAATTTGATTTTGCAATTCTTGTTGACGCGCAAGCACTTTTTCATAATCTTCTAGCGCCTTCATGTTAACAGCGCCCAAGTCGTCCATGCGTCTCTGT
>CAKVJE010000015.1 GCA_934754735.1 uncultured Candidatus Melainabacteria bacterium | reverse complement strand
AAATGACGCTTCAATTCCTGTTATTACAAACGTAGATGCCGAAGCAACAATCAAGGCAGATGATTTTAAATCAAAAATGCCAAGACAAATTTCTTCATCAGTTCATTGGACACAAACTATTCAAAAAATGGTTGCAGAAGGTATTGATACATTTATCGAAATTGGCCCGGGTAAGGTTCTTGCCGGCTTGAATAAAAAGATTGCGCCTGAGGCAACGGTTTATAACGTATTTGACAAGGCTTCATTAGATGCTACAATTGAAGCATTGAAGAGTCAATTTGCAGGAGTATAGTTAATGAATTTTAAATTATCCGGTGCAACCAGAGAGCTTTTGGCAAATCCTTCCGGGTATCGTATAAAATCAAAGAAGCTTGATTTGGAGCCTCGAAATATATATCTAAGAAGCGGAAGAATAATGAAACAGAAAGAAGTATCCGGATATCTTGATAAAATTGGAAAAGAGTCTTATTGGACTAGAATCAAAGACTGGTGTAAAAATATATTCAAATAAGGAGAAAAAGACATGACAGAAAGAAAAATTGCACTTATTACAGGTGGTTCACGTGGTATCGGTTTAGCTTGTGCTTTAGAATTAGCAAAAGCCGGTTGCGACATTATTATCAACGATATTTGTGATGCAGAAAAAGCTCAACCTGCTCTTGATGAAATCAAGGCTTTGGGTGTTAACGCTTGGTTCTACCAATTTGACGTTTCAAACGCTGAAGCAGTTCAAGAAGCAGTTGATAAAATGATTGCTGAACACGGCAAAATCGACGTATTGTTGAACAACGCAGGTATTACAAAAGACGGTTTATTCATTAGAATGGATATGGAACAATGGGAAAGAGTTATTAAAATTAACTTAACTTCTGCTTATTGCGTAACTCATGCTGTAATCAAGTACATGATGAAGGCTCGTCAAGGTTCTATCATCAATATGTCAAGTATTGTTGGCCGTCACGGTAACGCAGGTCAAGCTAACTACTCAGCTTCTAAAGCAGGTTTAATCGGTTTGACTCAAACTCTTGCAAAAGAATTCGGCGGAAGAAATATCAGAGTAAACGCAGTTTGCCCTGGTTTCATCCAAACAGCTATGACTGCAGAACTTCCTAACATTGACGAATACTTAAAAGCTATTCCAATGAAGAGATTAGGAACTCCTGAAGATATCGCTAAGGTTGTTAAATTCTTGGCTCTTGATACTGAATACGTAACAGGTCAAGCAATCGAAGTTGCAGGCGGTTTAATGATTTAAGTAATACGTACGTAAAATATTTCATATAAATGGAAAATGGAAAGTTGAAAATGGAAAATTATTTTAAATGATTTTCATGTATCAACTTTCCATTTTTAATTTATACACAATTTATCTATTGTAAATCGACCGTTTTTGTATTAAAATTGCTCTGTAAATCATATATTTAAGGGGTGTATCAGATGAAATTTGTTGCGAATAAAGATGACTTATTAAACGGAATTAAAATTGTAGAAAGAGCAACAGTTGTTAAGGGTTTGCAGCCTGTTTTGGCGAACGTTTTGATTGAAACAATCGGCACAAATCAAATTAAATTAACTGCAACAGATTTTGACTTATCTATCATCACAGTTATTAACGCAAACGTAGAAACAGAAGGCAAGTTTACACTTCCTGCTAAAAAACTTGGCGAAATTCTTTCAAGACTTAATGACGAATTCATCAATTTGGAACTAAACGGCTCAACTGCAACAATTACTTGTAAAAACTCTAAGTTTGATATTATCGGTATTTCAGCAAACGAATTTCCTCAAGTTGAAGAAAATATCGCAGAAACTGATTGCATGGAGATTGAAACAAAACCTTTTACAAAAGCAATCAGAGAGGTTGTTTCAGCGGCTGCAGGATATGAAACAAACAACCTACTTTCAGGTGTTGTTTGTGAAGTTAATAAAAACATCTTAGAAATGGCTGCAACTGACGGTAACAGACTTGCTCGTGTTAGAGAGGTTGTTAAAAACACTTCTACTGATGAAGAAAAACCGTTTGAAATGCTTCTTTCTTCAAAAGTTTTAGCTGAGCTTTCAAAAATTTCTTTGTTAGCTGATTCGGATTCAATCAAAATTTGCAAAGAAATGAAAAAAATCGTTATAACAATTGACAAAACTAAGATTGTTACTCGACTTATGCAAGGTCAGTTCCCTAAATACAATCAATTAATTCCGCAATCATTCCCTAAGACTGCGACAGTTAATAAGGGTGATTTGATATCTGCACTTGAAAGAGTTGCGGTTATGGTTAACGAAAAGAACAGCATTGTTAAGTTTGAATTCATTGATAATACGCTTAAACTTTCCGGTGATTCTCCAGATGCAGGTAATTCTCAAGATGAAATAGATATTCAATACATGGGTGAACCACTTGCGATTGCGTTTAACTACAAATTTATTCTTGAGTTCTTAAAGATTGTTGAATCAGAGGAAATTAAAGTTGAATTAAATTCAGCACTTTCTGCAACAGTATTTGCACCGGTTTCAGACGAAGATTATATTTATCTTGTTATGCCGGTTCAGTTGAGAAGCTAATAGTGAAGGGAATAAGGTAAATTAGTTGAAAGTTGACAGTTGAAAGTGGAAAGTTATTTTAAATATTATTTAAAATAAAATCTGCTTAACATTGAACATATATAACTGTTAAAATTTTTAATGCAACTGTCAACTTTCCACTTTCCACTGTCAACTTCACAAAGATATGATTTATTACTATATCAAACTCACAAAGAAGGAGACCATATGCAAGGAAAAGCTTTTAAATTTGGCGATAATATTTCAACAGATCACATAGCTCCGGGGCGATTATTCCATTTGCGTTCTGATTTGCAAGAGTTTTCTAAGCACGTTTTAGAGGATGCGGACGAAAATTTTGCTAAAAATATGAAGAAAGGCGATTTTGTTGTTGCGGGTAATAATTTTGGATTGGGTTCATCTAGAGAACACGCTCCACAAATTATCAAGATTGCCGGAGTTGGCGCAGTTATTGCTAAATCTTTTGCAAGAATTTTCTATAGAAATGCAATCAATATCGGGCTTTTGGCAATTGAATGTGATACTGATGGTATTGATGCCGGCGACGAATTGGATTTGGATATCAAAGCCGGAACATTAAAAAACCTTACAAAAGGTACAATTACAGCGATTGAACCATTGCCGGATGTTATGATTAAGCTTCTTGAAGACGGCGGTCTGATTGAACATATTAAGAAGAATGGTGATTTAGTGTTAGGGTAGATTTAGTTGAAAGTTGTTTTAAAAAGTCAATAAGTGAATAGGTGAATGAGTGAATAAGTTCATTTTAGCTATTTTCTATATTAAACAGAGTTAGATATTGAATATATTTTATACGAACTTATTCACCTATTCACTTATTGACCTATTCACTTCATTATTAGCTTCTCAACTGAACCGGCATAACAAAAAAAGAAAGGTACGCACAAATGAGCGATAATAAACAAATTTTAAATTGTCCGGCTTGTGGCAAAGAAATGGTAAAAGTTTTCGATAAAGATAAAGAAATTAACATTGATATTTGTCTTAACGGTTGTGGCGGAATATTTTTTGATAACAGAGAATTAGAAAAATTTAATAACGAACATAAATGCGCTGATGAAATTCTAAATGCAATTAAAGACAAAGAATTTGCAAAAGTTGATGAAACAGAAAAAAGAACTTGCCCTATCTGCAATCGCCCAATGGTAAAAATGGGCGCTGGAGTTAATGATGTAGAAATTGATGTTTGCAATACTTGTGGTGCAAAATTTTTAGACAACGGCGAACTTGAAAAAATTCGTGCAGGTAAAGCTGTAGATTTACAAAAATTTGATGCAAAACTTGAAGCTTATAATCGCGAAAACAACATTAATGTAAAATCTTCACCAAGACGTCAGTTTTTCGAAGATTTGGTAAAATCTCATTTGTTGAAGTAGAAATTTTTAAAATCATGCAAGAAATTACAGTCGGAAAAATTTACAAACATTATAAAGGCAATGTTTACAAAATAATTGCTCTAGCTAAACATTCGGAAACTACAGAAAACATGGTCGTTTATCAAAATGTTGACAAGGGCGATATTTGGGTACGTCCAAAATCAATGTGGAATGAAGTTGTGAAAGACGGACAATTGAGATTTCAATTGATTGAACCGTAGGATTTTATATTACCTCATTTTTAAAATTGTCGGTTGGGCTTTCAGCCCAACCGACTTTTTAAAAGACTACCTTTCTAGCTAATATGTACTCTCAAATTTTTATTGCATAATAATGAACAATTACAAAATTGATTTCGTTATATTTATATAATAAAAAGGAGAGTACGTTATGACAGATGAAAACAAAATTGTAGAAGAAAGACATGAATGCTTGTGTCAAAATAAGTATTTTAAAAAATTTGTAATTGTTTCAGCGGGAACTTTTGTTGGTGCATTTTTGGCTTTAAGCCTTTTTGCAGCACTTCATAAACCTCCAATGCCGACACCTATGCCAATGCCTTGCCCATGTCAACAACAAATGATGAGACATGATTTTGCGCCAAGACATTTTGACAGAGCAGATAGAGGCGAATTCCATAAAAAATTCGAAAAGAAACACGCTGATAGACCGCTACCGCCAAGAGCTGACAGACCGGAAGTTGATGACTAAAATTTGTAAGCCCTTGTTTCATCTGAAACAAGGGCTTTTTGTATCTAAAACGTAAAAATGCAAAATAAAAACTGACCCAGAGTTTGAGCCAGTATCACTATTCTCTATAATTTTGGGAGGAGATTTGGGGATAGTTGATACATGGCATGTTAGTATAAATTTTAAATTCATGATACATGTTGTCAAGAAA
This sequence comes from uncultured Candidatus Melainabacteria bacterium, assembly GCA_934754735.1. Lineage (GTDB taxonomy): Bacteria > Cyanobacteriota > Vampirovibrionia > Gastranaerophilales > Gastranaerophilaceae > CAG-196. The sequence goes on along the minus strand of CAKVJE010000015.1, from coordinate 24,740 downwards.
AATTTACAAATATTTACAAAAAGTTACAAATAATCACAAGTATATTAAAAAAGAAAGTCTTGCAATGTGTGCAAGACTCAAAAATATACATTTACCCCAATAATTTTATATCATAGTTAAACAAATTTGTCAACTATTTTCTTAAACCCAATAAAATAGCGACTTACAACCGATTAACTATTTGCTAATTTTTCTCTAACCAATGTTTCAACTTGATTTAAGATTTCAGGATTATTAGCCAAAAATTCTTTAGCCTTGTCCCTACCTTGTCCTAACTTATCATCATTGAAGCTGAACCAAGAACCAGCTTTTTTCACAATATCCAAATCAACAGCAACGTCAAGGATATTGCCGATTTTGCAAATACCTTTTCCGAATATAATATCAAATTCAGCTGTTCTGAACGGAGGAGCAACCTTGTTTTTCAAAATTCTAACTCTTACGTGGTTACCAACGTCTTCACCGTCGCCTTTAATACCTTCTACACGTTTAATTTCAAGACGAACAGAAGCATAATATTTAAGAGCATTACCACCTGTTGTAGTTTCAGGGTTACCATACATAACACCAATTTTTTGTCTTAATTGGTTAATAAAAATAACAGTTGTATTCGTTTTACCAATAATACCTGTCAATTTTCTTAACGCCTTAGACATCAATCTTGCTTGCAAGCCCATTTGTTGATCTTCCATAGAGCCTTCAATTTCAGCTTTTGGAACAAGAGCTGCAACAGAGTCAACAACGATAATATCAACAGCACCTGAACGAACCAATTCTTCTGTAATATCAAGCGCCTGTTCACCAGTATCAGGTTGAGAAATCAAAAGTTCATCAACATTTACACCAAGGTTTCTTGCGTATTCAGGGTCAAGTGCGTGCTCTGCATCTACGAAAGCTGCAATTCCACCTTTCTTTTGGCATTCAGCAACTATATGTTGCGCCAAAGTTGTCTTACCGGAAGATTCAGGCCCGTAAACTTCAATAATACGTCCGCGAGGAATACCGCCAACACCAAGAGCAACGTCCAATGCTAAAGCGCCGGTAGGGATTGTTTCAACGCTAACAGCAGGCTTGTCGCCAAGCTTCATAATTGCGCCTTTACCAAAATCTTTTTCAATCTTTTCTATCGCAAGCTTAAGCGCCTTGCTTCTTTCATCTGATACGTTTGTTTCTTCCGCTTTTGCCATGATAAATCCTTTTCTTTTCAAAGTGAATAAGTGAATAGGTCAATAAGTTAATAAGTTCATTTTAGATATTGTCAATTTTGAACTGAGCTAAACATTGAATATATTTAATACGAACTTATTCACCTATTCACTCATTCACTTATTAACTTTTATAATAAAATATTATCTTCTTCCTTCTTAATAAAAAATCCACAAATCAATGGTTTGAAGCTATTCAAAGCATTTTTTAATTTAAAATTTTCTTTGTTCAATTCATTAACTTTGTTTTTCAAATTTTCGTTTTCAGTCTTGCATCTAACAAGTTCTAAAACAACATCATCCATGCCTTCTAATTTTTCGTCAATAATTTTAGTCATAGAAGTTGTGATATTGTTTTCCATTTTATTGAGGGTATCTAGTAATCCATTAACTACTACTTGTGAATCAGGTTTTGTCATAACGGGTAATGTCACTTTCTTTTTTTCATTCATTTCTGCAACAACTGATGATTTTGCATTTCTTAACTTCTTAACTTCGTCGACTGAAAAATAAATTTGTCCTCTATTATCTTTCTTTGGACTAACAGAAGTTTTTTTACAAAGCTCAACTATCTCTTTATTATCTATATTTAACAATTTTCTAACATCGTTAGGTAAAAGTACTTTATTCGGATTAGCGTTCATCTTAAAAAATTCCCCTCTTTCTATATCCAATAGATATTTTAATCAATAAAAGATTTAATTTCCACTAATTGTAACAAAATTTTACTATTAATATTTTAACAATCTATTAGATATGACTTTATATTAATAACGAATTGTGATATATCAATCGTATATATTGACAAAGTCTAATGATGGCGCTATACTGAGCCTATGCTTACAATTAAAAATTACAATTCAACAACATCCTATTGCTGTTCAACCTCCCAGTCGAGACTTGGATAGATTTTGTTACGTTGATTTGTAGTAGAAAGTTTTGAAGAGTCAAGTTTAATATTTAACTAGACTCTTTTTTTTGTGGAGCAGATAATGAGAATAAATAATAATATAAATAGCAATTTGAAGAATAATAACGTGAACTTTAGAGGCCCATTAGATGGCGTTGTAACAAGTGCACTCAGAACTTGCGATATGAACGAAATGGTTAACGCTGTTGGACTTGATGTTGGCGCAATGGTAATCCCTCGTGCTTATTATGATACAAAAAACAGAAATCAATATGCAGGTACTGAAACATTTTTTAGAGAAATCAGCGGAACATTTATTAACTGCTTGGCAGCCGGTATTTTTGCTAAATGGATTGCTAAATTTATGGCAAATAAAGGTGAAGTTAAAATTAATCCTAATGATTGGTTTACAAATGATTCTATGAAAACTCTTAAAGCTGCTTGGGATGGTGATACTAAGAAATATTCTGAAAATGTTTTTGATAATATTTCCGGTCGTGACGGGCACGAAGTTAGAGAATTTAAAAACATTGATTGGAAAAATGTTGAATGGATTGACGAAGCTCGTTGGGATAAACTAAAATGGCGCGACGCAAAATATAAAAATATCCAAAACAAATTAACTTCAAAAGAAGGATTTGTTGATACAATGACTCAAATTATTGAGGACAAAAATATTTCAAGTTATGATAAGCACAATGTGCTTTCTATTATGGAAAAACGACTGACGAATGCACTTGGTGCGGAGCGTGACACAGAGTTAAATATCAAAGGTAATAAGCTTGCAGAAAAACTTGAAAATATTTTACGCGATACGCATGATATGGGTAAAGATGTTTTCGGTGTGAATGGTGGAAAAGACGCCGAAAAGATTTTGACAAGAATTTCTAAAGTTAATAAAGTTAAGGCTTTTGGTGCAATTACAGGAGCGTGTGTTTTAGGACTTACTAATCAATACATCAATAGAAAGATTACTGAAAAAAGAACAGGTATTAAGGGTTTCGTAGGTGATGTCGATTTTGCTTCAACATTCAAAGGTGAGCAGAAAAAAGATAACTTACTTTGGGCTAAAAAAATTGGTGCAAGTGCGCTTATGGTTGGTATGGTGTTCAAACTTATGGGTGCAAAAAACTTAAAACAGTTTGCAAAACGTCTTGAATTTTCAGGTCCGATTACAAGCGGAAACGCTATTAAAACAGTTTATGCTTCAACAATTGTCGGAAGATTTATGGCTGCCGATAACGGAACTGAGCTTAGAGAATCTATGACAAGAGATTATTTGGGCTTCCTTAACTGGCTTGTATTTGGTGGATTTGCGGCAAAAGGTGTTGCAAATTTGCTTGATAGAAAAGGCGAAAACTTGTTTAACTATAATAAAGAAGGTAAAGGTTTAAGGCATTGGCTTAATAATATGTCATTAAAAACACATAATGAAATCGCTTCAAAAGGTAAAGATTTTGCTAAAAAGAATATGTGGAAACTTAATGTAGCACAAACAGCCGGTATTGCTTATTCAGCAATAACTTTGGGGATTTTACTTCCAATGCTTAACGCAAAAATTACAGCGCACAATAGCAAGAAAAAGAGCGCATAACTAGCAAAAAAATATTTTTAGGCGTTTAATTATTCATGAAGAAATATAAAAATGCAAATTGGTAAGACATTCAACAAAATAATTAATTCACCATATCTGTCAGCATCATTCTTTCTGGCAAGTGGCGGATATAAAATATACGAAGATTATACTGGCGCAGATAAAAAATATAAAAAGAAATTTTTAATCAAAGATACTGTAGCTTTAACTGGTGCTGCGCTCGGTATGCTTGCTGAAAGAAGTGCAACGAAAAAGTTTGTCAAAAGTAAATTTTACGAAAAAACATTACATAATTTATCAGAAAAGATAGTTTCTTTACATAAAACTAAAAATGCACAAACTTCTGTTAATTACACAAAAGCGATAATCAAAAATGTATCTTCGAGTTTTACTCTGTTTGCATCTGGAATTCTTGGTGCTTTAGGGATGGACTATTTACTTTCTAAAACCGGATTTGAACAACCAACAATTGAAACACGAAATCACGAACGTGAAATGAACAAAGTAAGCCAATACATAGACAATAATATTAGCAAAATTATTGATGAAAATACAAAAGAGGAGATGTATTCCAGAGTTACTGACATGCCACAAATGCGTATTTTCACTACCGGTTTAATTGGAGCGCAAGCACTTGATCTTGCTAAAGATAAAGAATTTGATAAACGACTGCAACATACAACAAAATGTATGATTAATGATTCTCTTGTGCCTTTGTTTTTCTTGTCAACATCTAGCACTCTAACTAAAAAAATGCACTCAATTTATCGTGTTCCAATTATTTTTACTTCACTAGTCGGCGGAACAATGATAACTAAAAAGATTATAAATCGATTTGGAAATAAAACAGATAATTAAAAAGCGAAAAGTTATGATGATAACTTTTCGCTTTTTAGTTCTAATTTTTCACTTATTACATGCTTACTCTATCTTTGATTTCTTCCATCTTATGGTCAGCTAATCTAGAATCACCTTTAACTCTTGAATAAGCCAAATAACCGTTCATTCTTTCAATCTTAGTCAAGTTTTTAGAACCGCATTTTGGACAAACATCCATATTTAATTCTTGGTGTCCGCAATCATCGCAATAAGATAGTGATAAGTTTACGCCTTCGTAGAAACCTTTATCCATTGCTCTGTTGATTAGTGTTTCAACCGCATCAGTATTATAATCAATAGGATATTTTACGTATTGAATTTTTCCGCCGTTGAATAAATCCCAGAATCTGCCTTCCAAATCTTGTTTTTCAATTGGACTGATTTGTTCTGAAACGTGGCAGTGGAAAGAGTTTGAAATATATGGTTTGTCAGAAACGTGTTCTACAATACCGTATTTCTTTCTGAATTGTTTAATTTGAAGACCACATAAGTTTTCAGCAGGAGTTCCATATATTGCATAAAGAATTCCGTCTTTTTCCTTGTATTCGTTAATCTTATTATTAATATATTTCATAACTTCAAGAGCAAATTCGCCATCTTCAACAAGTGATTTACCGTTATGAATTTCTTGTAATTCGTTTAATGCAGTAATACCGAATGAAGCTGTTGAAGATTTCAAAACAGGTCTAATCTTGTCGTGGATACCTAAATGACCGCCCAAGAAACCGCCTTCGCAGAATGCTAGAGGGTTTACAGAAGCTTTCATTTCGCCTAGATAGTTATAAGTTCTTATATGAAGTTGTCTGATTAATTCCATATAGTAATCAAGAACTTCATAGAAATCTTTACTTTCTTTTTTAGCCTTAGCGTAAATCATAGGCAAGTGCAAGCTTATTGCACCAATATTAAATCTACCAACAAATACCGGAGAATCATTTTCATCAGCAGGTTTCATTCCACCTCTTTCAAACCAAGGTGATAAGAAAGCTCTACAACCCATTGGAGAAACTACTTTTCCGTATTTTTTGTACATAGATGCTACATAGCCTTCGCCTGATAATGACAACCAGTCAGGGTACATAGTCTTTTTAGAACATTCAACGCCGGCAGTAAATAAATCATAATTAACTTTGCCTTCGCTGTGCAGGTTTTTATCATATAAGAATACAATCTTAGGGAATAATACAGGTTTTTTGTTGCCTTTTTTACCTTGTCCGCCCATTCTGATTTTAAGCATTGCAAGAGTTGCCATTTTTTCGTATTCACCTGTTCCTAAACCTGTTGAAACAGTAATAAACGGATAATCACCTCTTGAAGATGCAACTGTATTAAATTTGTATTCCCAGCCTTGGAAACCTTGTTCAAAGTCTTTTTCCAAATCAGCTAAAGCTGCTTCTCTTGCTTTTTCAAACGACAAGCCTAAGCATAAATACTTGTCATATTGTCTTTGATAAGTTTTTTCAGCATAAGGAGCTAAAATTTTATCAACTTCAGGCACTGTGAAACCACCGTATTGTTGACTTGCTGCAGCCATTACAATATCACCGATTACGTCAAATGCTACATCAAGTGATTTTGGTTCGTTGTACCACAAGTTACCCATTTCAAATCCGTCTTTAAGAACTGAAGCTACATCAAATAAGCAGCAGTTCATAGTATCACGTCTTGCAGACATATCGTGAATATAAATATAACCATCTCTGATTGCCTGTAATTCATCAACTGTTAAGAAGAATTTTTTGTATAATTCTTTGTTTAATTCATTAAAAATCAAAGAACGTTTTGTAGAAACCAAAGTTGAATCAGCATTGGCATTTTCTTTATCACCAATGTACATAATTCTTTGAGATTCTTGGTAAACTTTGTCTAGCATGTGTACGAAATCCTGCTTGTAGTTTCTGTAGTTACGGTAGCTTTGCGCAACTCTTGGGCTAAGATGTTCCAATGCGCCTTCAACAAGGTTGTGCATATCAGCGATTGTAATTTCTTGTTTATTCATTCTAATAATATTTTCATCTACAAAATCGCATATTTCTTTTAATTCCACATCCGTAAACTCTACTAACATTCTGGTAGCAGATTTTTTTACAGCATTAATAATTTTGTTGTTGTCAAATTCTTCTTTAGTGCCATCTTTTTTAATAACATAAATACAATTTAATTTTAAAGGTTTAATCTGCGCAGTCTTAGGCTCAATAACTTTTGACATAGGTGAAATTGTAGAGCCTTTAATTACGTCGGTTGCTACTTTTGTTGGTGAGGTAAATTCTACTACATTTCTTTCCTTATTTAAACTATTCTGCATTATATACTAAACCTCCTAATCTAAGTAAAGGCGAGCTATTCTATAAAAATTCAGCTTTCCTTATAATATGAGAATAACATTCTCTTCCCAAAATCTAATCCTATGTTTATATGATAATTCAAACATTAATTCTAATCAAGAAATTCACAAAACATTACAATCGCTAAAACGCACTAATAGCTGGTTTTTAACATTTCTCAACATTGTAAAATTTTGTAAAAGATTTTTTAATAATTGTTGTAAAAACAATTGACAACTTCCAAACATCTTCTTAATTGTGAAACATACACTTCTTGTATAAAAACAATCACCCATGCCAAAATCTTAACAATTTGATAAAAAACTTTTTATCAATATAACAGCATTATTTTTTGTTATATCCAATTAAATCTTTTATCACTTCTCCAGCGATAATTAAACCGACTGTTGAAGGCACAAATGCATTACTTCCCGGAATTTGGCGTCTTGCTGTACATTTTCTAACAGTCCCTGGAGGGCAAACACAATGTTTTTTGCAACTGATTTCAATATCGTCGTTTGGTTTGATTGGAATTTCTTTTGAATAAACAACTTTAACTTTTCTAATTTTTCTTTTCTTTAATTCTTGTCTGATTACTTTTGCAAGCGGACAAACAGATGTTTTAGAAATATCGGCAACTTCAAACGCTGTAGCGTCCATTTTATTGCCTGCACCCATTGAAGAAATTACAGGAATACCGGCTTTTTTCGCGCGTTCAATAATTTCCAATTTGCCGACAACTGTATCAATCGCATCAACAACATAATCATAACCTGAAAAATCAAACTCATCCGCAGTTTCAGGGGTATAAAACATTTTATAAGTATTAACAATTGCGTCGGGATTGATATCCAAAATTCTATCTTTTGCCACATCAACTTTGTATTTACCGATAGTGCTAGTTAACGCATAAATTTGACGATTTACGTTTGTGATACAAATTTTGTCATCATCTATTAAATCAAATGCTCCGACTCCACTTCTTGCAAGAGCTTCTACCGTATAACCGCCGACTCCGCCAATCCCAAACACAGCAACACGAGCGGACGCTAATTTTTCAATCCCCTCGTGACCAAGTAAAAGTTCTGTTCTTGAAAATCGGTTAAGCATTTATGCTCCAAATTATTTGATAATACCAAAACCTAACAAGAATACACAAATTACAAATACTAATGCAACAATACCAGTTAGTTTATTCAAGCCTTTTTCTGCACTTTTTTGTGAAGAAAACATTTGTGCTGCGTTACCTATCCCTGCGATTCCGTCGCCTTTAGGAGAGTGCATAAGAATTAATACGATTAGTAATAGTGCGGATAAAACCTGCAAAGTCCAAAAAAATGTTAACATTTAGTCTCCTTTTTTATAAAATGCGCCCTTTTTGAATTTAATTTTATATTATCGAAAGTGTAAAGTCTAGCTGGACGCTTAGATGATGATTTAGAAAATTCGTTCAATTCTCTTAATCCGTCGGTTGTAATAACTTTTTTTCTGAAATTACGTTTATCAAGCTTTTTCTGCATAATCATTTCATAAGCTTTTTGCATTTCAGTTAGAGTGAATTTTTCGTTCAATAATTGATATGCCACAGGACACATTTCCAAACGTTCTCTTGTACGTTTTAGAGAGTATTCAATAATTTCTTTGTGGTCAAATGCTAGAGGCGGCAAGTCGAACACTTTATGCCAAGCCAAATCTGAAGTTGTAACTACATTAAAATCTTCTGCTCTTATAAGTGCAAAATATGCACAAGTAATTACACGAGAAACAGGGTGACGAAGCGGATCGCCGAATGTATAAAGTTGTTCAAGATAAATGTTGTCAACATTTGTTCTTTCTTTAAGTACGCGCATTGCAGCTTCATCAAGGTTTTCGGACATTCTAACATATCCCCCGGGAATTGCCCATTTATCTTTAAATGGTTCATTATTACGTTTTACAAGTAACACTTGCAATGCATCATCTTTAATTGTCAAAATAACAATGTCAACCGTAATCTCGTGAGTCTTAATTTCATTAAACATTTATCACCTCTGGAATAATTGTATTATAAAGAATAAAAAAATGTAACAGTTTTGAAATTAATAAGTGTATTTTGTTACAATTAAAGCTTGAACTAATCCAGCCTAATTTCAGCATTATCAGATGTTGAAACTTCGCTTTCTGTTTCGTAGTATTCTTGAGAAAGCTGAGTATCGACTATATTGCAATTTACAAGTTTTTTCAAAATCTCAATATAATCAAGACATTTTTTACCTTTTACTCCAATTGTTTCCATTTGGATTTCACCGTTTGGAAGTAATTTTATTTGCATTTTTTTAGACATCTTTTTAGCTCCTTATTCCAAATTCACCGTAAGAACAATTGTATTATCGTCCATAACTTCTTCTGATTCTATTTCCATATTATTGTTTTTAAGATTTTCAACAACGCTCAAATACGTATCTTCTTGAACATTCAATGCATATTCAGAATTCAAATCTTCTACTTTTTCATCAACATTTTCAGATTGTTTGGCACTAATTTTCAAAGAATACGGTTTATCTTCAGAAGGTTTCATAAAACAGAATTTATATCCGTCAATACTTCCAACAATTTCTCCCGACAAAGACTCTTGAACATTATTAATACCATGCTCTGTTAGTGTTTTTATCAACAAATTTTTATCCATAAAAACAGTTTCAATATTTTTCTCAATAAAATGTTCTTCCGTTATGCGTTCAATATCTTCACAAGAAATTTCTTGGTTAAAAGTTGTATCAAGTTCACCAATGCTATTATTATTTTTTTCACTTGCTTCTGCAACAATCGAAGCTGCTACAGAACTTACTATCATAAAAATTGCATAAGGTAGTGCTATTACTGTACAAGACATATTTTTCTCCTATGGTTATTTGTTTTCAATGTGAATTACTTTTGACTAATTGTTATATAGATTAAAAATAACAGTTTATAAAAAGCTGGATTCTTCACGCTAATCGCGTTCAGGATGACTGGACGCTAGACTACTAACTTGGCGTCATTGTGAGGTGCGATTAGCACCGAAACAATCCAGCCTTTTAATAATTATTTTCATTTTTCAAGTAATCCAACTTTTGTCAGCCGACCATTTATCTACGTGCGTAGTCCAAATCTCTATTTCAACCTGTAGTTCCGCGATTGAGGCTGACTTGTAGTCTAACATTTTCAAGTAACCTAACTTTTGTCAGCCGACCATTTATCTACGTGCGTAGCACCTAGAAATCAAGGGTTCTTCCGCCACGACTTGAAGCTACATTTTGGTCGTCAACATCTTTTTTGTATTCCTTAAGATTTGACGTCTTTGTTGCAGAGACTGCTCTAATATTTGCCCACGCCCTAAGCGCAAGTATTTGTTCTCTTTGCGTCGTTGAAAGCGGAACTGTTGTAGAGATATTTTTCTCTAAGTCCTCAAACTTGAGCGGTCTGTTTTCAAAAAACGCATCGCAAAGTGCAGAAATAACAACCTGTTCGATTTCTGAACCGATAAATCCTTCTGTCATTTTTGCTAATGTCGTGCAAAGATTTTTCACACTCATTATTTCGCTCGCAACTTCTTTGTCTTTCAACCTGCGCTCTAAATGAAGCTTAAAGATTTCTTTTCTTTCTGCAAGAGTTGGAAGGTCAACGAAAAAGATTTCGTCGAAACGTCCTTTTCTCAATAATTCAGGAGGAAGATTGCTTATATTGTTAGCAGTTGCAATTACAAAAACGGGTGCTTCTTTTTCTTGCATCCAAGTTAAAAATTGCCCGAAAATTCTTGAAGAAACTCCGCTATCGCCGTTTGAACCAAGTCCGCTCAAACCTTTTTCAATTTCATCAATCCAAAGAATTGAAGGTGCTACGGCTTCTGCGGTTGCTAAAGCGCGTCGCATGTTTTCTTCTGAACTCCCAACAAGTCCTGAGAAAACTTTGCCAAAATCAAGCTTTAATAATGGCAATTGCCAAATCGTACTCATGGCTTTTGCAGTCAAACTTTTTCCACAACCGGGAACTCCTGTAACTAAAACACCTTTTGGCGCAGGAATACAGTATCTTTTAGCCTGTTCCGACCAAGAATTATTGCGCTTTAACAACCAATTTTTAAGATTATCCAGTCCGCCAATATCTTTTATTGAATACTCTGATTTGATGAATTCCAAAATTCCTGTTTTTTTGATGACTTGCACTTTCTCTTCCAAGATTACAGGCAAATCTTTCATATCAATTTTGCCGTCATTTACCATTGCAAGCGCAAACGCACTTTCGGCTTCTTGAAGCGTCAAACCTAAGGCAGCTTTGCAAAGTTTGTCTTTATCTTCTTCCGCTAATTCAATTTTTACACTCTTGTTTTGGTTAATCATGTTATTAAATTTCGCTTTGATTTCACTCAATGTTGGAAGCGGAAAATCGTATATTGTAATTTCTTTTTGCAAAGATTCCGGAATAAGAAGCTCCGGTGATATAAAAAACAAAGTTTTTCTAACTGCACCTAATTTTAAATCCGGTACAATGTCGCGCACTTTTCTTATCACGTTATAATCCGGAGTTCTGTTCTTAGGCCCGAAATTTGTATGAAAATCGTAGATAATAAAAACAGCGTCTTTGTCGTATTTGCGGACGAATTCTAACATTTTACAAGGACAAGTTGTATCGGTGATTGCCTTTCCTGTTGTATCATTGAATAAACCACTTGTTTGTGTCCATTTAAAAACTTCTCGCGGAAATTTCACTTGCTTTTCATCAGTAACCACAGATTTGATATACTGCGTAACTCTGTCTTCCTCAAATGTTGTAATATAAATCATCGGAAAACGAGCTCTGATTAGATTTGAAAGTTTGTATGTACTCATATAAATTCCTCTTTTTAGCTATTCTAGCAGTTTTTTACGGATTTTAAATCAATCTTACGAAGTATACTTGTAAAATCACCCATTCCGTTCATAAAAACAATACCATTTTTGGAAATATTTACCTCAACTTTGTTTTTGTATTTTGTAAAAATCGTTTCATCATACCTGTTTGTCAAAAAATGATATCTCTGATTGCTTGAACCACACCAAGGACGTGAATAATCCAGTTTATCAATTTCAAAAGGTCCATCTATCAGCAAATCCGTATTATTTAAAAGCGTCAAATTCTTTTTATCTAATCTCAACTCTTCTAAATATTTTCCACTAAAAGTTAAAACGCCAAGATTCATAGATTTAACTTTTTCTGCAATAAGCCCAACTGCTTCTGCTTGCTCAAAAGGTTCTCCGCCGAGAAATGTAACTCCTTCAATCTTATCTTTATAATTCAAAATATCATTTATAATATCGTCTGTTTCGTAGAGTTTACCGCCATTGTGCGCCCAAGTATGTATCGCTTGACAGCCTCTACAATGATTAGCACATCCTTGCACCCAAATGCAATACCGCGTTTCAGGGCCTTCGACTTTTGTATTTTTTAATATATTAGAAATTCTAATCTGCACTACAAATCAACTTGCCTTTCCGAAAAACGCTTAAGATTAAGACTGCCTTTCATTTTATTTACACAAATTAAAAACCTAAGCTGATTTATCATGTGTTCTTTTAAATGTAAAAAAAGAAAAACATCATCAATCTTTTTAAATCCGCCGATTTCTTCGCGTTTTTTAATCAACTTTTTCGCCATAACAATATTAATCCCAGGAAGCGCGGTCAATTCAATTTCGGAACAATTATTCACATCAAGTTTTTCTATCGGTTTTAATGGGATTTTCTTTTCTTCTTGTGCTTGAGAATATGTTTCATCTACAGTTATTTTTGATAATGTTTCGGAAATTCGTGCTTTAAATAATTTTGCATCATGAACTAATCCATTATAGGTTCTAAAAGAACTAAAACTCTTACAAAACATATTCCAAAGCTCATCAAAACTATAAACTTCTGTATCTATAATGATAAATTCTCTATTTATACCATTTATAGCGTCTTTTTCTTTAGCAATAATAATTTTATCTCTTGTTAATTCAAGCGAACAATGTTTATTAGACAATTTCAAATTACGCCATATATCTTGATAAGGTGAAAGGTACATTTTAGCAGTCTGCAAAGCCTTTAAACGACTTCTTAAAGCTACATCTGAATTTTTCCCCCTAAAAGCTAAAACTACACATATAATCACATAAATAAGCAATGCTGCCGGAAGAATTATATCAATAAACAATGCACCTAATAAAAGAAAAAATTCCATAATATTAATCTACCAAAATTTTTGGCAATTTTCATACTCTAAAAAAAGTATAATATTTGTAATAAAATAAAATTATGCTAAAACATATATTACCTATTTTATTATTATTAATATCTAATATTTTCATGACATTTGCTTGGTACGGTCATTTACGTTTCCGCAGTTTGCCACTTCTTATTGTAATTCTTGCCAGTTGGGGAATCGCATTTTTTGAATATTGTTTTCAAGTTCCGGCAAATAGAATCGGATATAATTGCTACAATGCTGTCCAGCTTAAAACAATACAAGAAGTTATTACTCTTACTGTTTTTTCTTTCTTTTCTGTTTGGTATTTAAAAGAACAGTTTAAATGGAATTACCTTGTTGGATTTGTATTTATAATTCTTGCAGTATTTTTTATTTTTAAAAAATAATAATTAAAGATATCTATTTTAAAATACTTTCTCCTGAAATCTTTTCTCCGCTTATTTTATACTTAGCACGTTCTGTTTTCATAAGATGATTGTCGACTAAAGAAAATGATTCTAGAGTCAAATCATTTATGCCGGAAAAAGAATTATCAGAAAGTCTTAAAGTTACAGTATCTGTTAAAACCTTATTGTCATAAGGTGCTTTTTTAGAAAAAACTACTATATTACCCTCAACCGCTTTTACCGAAATTTCTGCATTTGCACCACTAAAAGGATTAGAGAGCATAATTCTATCACCAACTCTTGATAAATTCCACATATCAAGACTCGTTGGTTTAAACGTACCATAACTATTTGTATCAACTAATTTTGCAGTTATTCTCCAGCTACCAAAAAAAGCTTTTGGAATATCATTTATTACAACACCGGCACTAAGAGTAAATTCTTCTGCTAAAACAACAGAAATTGTTGTTAATATAAAAAATAATACAATTAAAAACTTCTTCATAATCATATATTATAACAATAATTCAGAAAAAGTCAGCATACATATTTATCTTGCACTACTTCTTTTATATTCCAATTGTTTTTGGATACATTTTTGCGAAATAAAATCTCTTTCTGAATCCGTTATACCCAAAAACTCAAAAGAAACTTTTGGAATATTATCTTCTGTATCAAATCTAATGAATTTAGATTTAATTTTTAATTCTTTTTCCGGAAATAGTAAATCTAAATTAACTTCTTCCGGAATATCAACTTTTCTTAATAAAATTAATCTAACTCCATTTGCAGAAATATCGTGAATTTTGCAAGGAATTGTTTCTTTATCAAAACTAATTATCGCATCTTCATCCATTTTTACTCTAAAATATTCACGATTTTGCTGATATTCAATACCTACTGGAGTTTTCATTACAAAAAATATATAAGGTGCATCATTCTCAATAGATTTAAGCGTCGTAGAAGTTCTATACAATCCATTTTCACAAACAAAACTTAAAGAAACTTCTTGCGGAGTATCAAGAAAAAGATTATCCTCAAATTTTGCGCAAGCAAAAATTTCTCTTTCATTCATATTTTTAATTGCTGCCTTTGTACAACAAACCGTACCGGATTTATCTTTGTAAACAATTTTAATATAATTAATATTGTCCAAATTTAAGTTAAATTTCATCTTCTTCTTTATTCCTATTTAGTTTTAACAATCCGTTAGAATCTCCACTTGTATTATAACAGATTTTGCGCCAAAATGGTAATTATGAAAGGTATTATTTTTGATTTTAACGGAACTTTATATTGGGATTCAAAACTTCACTACGATGCGTGGAGAGAATTCTCAAAAATTTTAAGAGGAACAGCGTTTTCTGATGAAGAAATGCGCGATAAAATGTTTGGACACACAAACGAAGATATTATAGAATACGCAATTGGCAAAAAACCTTCTGCTGAAATGGTTGAGAAATATGCAAAAGAAAAAGAAGGTTTGTATAGAAAACAATGTTTAATCGACAAAGAGAATTTTAAGCTTGCCCCTGGAGCAATTGAGTTTTTGGATTATCTTAAAGAAAACAATATTCCACGCACAATTGCCACAATGTCAGAATGGGATAATGTTGAATTTTACATAAAAGAATTTGATTTACCACGTTGGTTTGACGTTGATAAAATTGTTTACTCTAACGGGAAAATCCCAGGAAAACCTGCACCTGATATATTTATGATTGCAGCAGATAAAATCGGTTTAAATCCGAAAGATTGCGTTGTTATAGAAGATGCAATTGCTGGGATTAATTCAGCAAAATCAGCAGGAATAGGAAAAATTATCGCTATTGCGTCAATGGAACCAGTTGAATATTATCAAAAAATCGATGGAGTTTCTGAAATTATCAAAAGTTTTGATGAAATCGATCGTTCAATGTTTGAATCATCAATTCAATTAGTTTAATAGTTTAATGATATTCCCCTCTCCAAGGGGGAGGGTAGTAGTTGTGCTTGAGACTGCGTCGAAAGCTACAACTACGGATGAGGGTGTTATTAAATTTTTTGTGAAATTTATTTAAACACATTTTACGCAATGAGAGTACTTTAGCGATTATATTTATGAACGCCCTGTGCACCGCGAACGTTTTTAGCGTGCATATTTATGAACGTCCACCGCACCCGCGAACGTGTGGCGATTAGCCACGATAGTGAGCATAAGAGTGCAAGCTCTGCTTGCTACATCCATTCAGACCACAACCGTAAGGTTGTAGAAAACTATTGCGTGATTTTTCTTTTTTGCTTACTTTTTTCTTTTTGTTTCGCAATAAAAAAGAAAAAAGTAAGAATCATTTTGAAATAAAAAACTTTTTTATTTAATGTACTTTTCTTTCTCTTTTATTGCGATAAAAAGATTTTTCACTTCACTTCCAAGCCAGTAAGTATATCTACAAGCCAAAAGCATTTACCCTAGAAAAGTACGAAAAGAAAGAGAAAACACGCCAAAGTTTCCTACGCTCTTACGAGCGTTGACAAAATAGATGTAGCAAGCAGAGCTTGCACTTTCACGCTCACTATCGTGGCTAATCGCCACACGTTCGCGGCGTGGGAAGCGTTCATAAATATGCACGTTAAAAAGCGTTCGTTACATGAAATGCGTTCAGTAAATATTTTGTTTTTATTTTTAATCTTTTTTAAAGTTTTAATCACACATTTTTAAGAAAATTGTATGCTATTTTTATACAAAAAAAATACAAAACTTTTCTATCTTTTTTCTATCTTGAAATCGCTAAAACTTCTATATTTATTATATTATAGCGTTTTAAAAATGTTAAAATTTTCGCTAAATTTTCTCATGTTCAAAACTATGTAGAAAACATGTTCAAAAGTCGAAAGTTTTGAACATGTTTTGTTAGTTTTGAACATCGTTTTATAAAGTTTTTAAAATCATTGTAGAAAAATGTTCAAAACTTTTAAGTTTTCTACATGTTTTCTACATAGTTTTGAACATGTAAAAGGCTTATTATTATTGAATTTCAAATAGTTTTGCACAAATAATTCGAGCAGAAGAAGAAGATGATTAATTTATATATATAATTAAATAATATAATTATAATAATAAAAAGTTTTGAAAAACTTTTAGAAAAAACAAAAAAATTCTTTTAAAAGAAATAAGGAATTAATTTTTTATTTTGTTTTTATTAAATTTCAATTAGAGATAATAAAGTTTTATTCAATTATTATTTAAATTATTATTTAATGGATTGCTTCGTCGCCAAAAATAATCGTTGCTTCTCGCAATGAAAGTATTATTTGAACGGCAATCACGCCGCGAACGTATGGCGATTAGCCACGATAGTGAGCGTAAAAGTGCAGGCTTTGCCTGCTACATCCATTCAGACCACAACCGTAAGGTTGTAGAAAACTGTAAAAGTTTCTTCTTTTTGCTTACTTTTTCTTCTTGCTTTTTCAAAGAAGAAAAAGTAAGAATTGTTTTTAAAAAATGTTTTTTTGAAATGTACTTTTCTTTCTCTTTATTTGCGAGGTAAAGAGAAAGAAAAGTACCAAAAGAAAGAGAAAACACGCCATAATTTCCTACGCTCTTACGAGCGTGAATAAAATTGATGATTAGCAAGCAGAGCTTGCACTTTCACGCTCACTATCGTGGCTAATCGCCACACGTTCGCGGCGCGTAAGTCGTTCAGCTTAATTAAAAAAAATAAAAATAAATTTTATTCCTTTCACAAAATAATTTTGCAATATTGCAAAATTATTTATTCTATGCCATAATCAAATTAAGGTTGGGAGCCCCGAGGTTGGGAACCTCGTAGTAAATTTTTTATTTACTATTTAGTATTTTTAGCCCGAAAAGGATGAGTACCTCACATTCATGAGCGAATTTAAATTTGATTATAATTTTTTAAAAAAGAATGCGACGTCAGGTAGTTGGCGACGTGGTTATGAGTATTACCAAAAAGATATGATTCTTGAAGCTTACCCTGAAAAAAACTTTTTCAAAGGTAAAGTAAAAGGTAACTATCAAGATTTTTATGTTACCGATTTAATCTTTAAGAAAAACAAAGTAGAAGCAAGATGCAATTGCCCTTTAAAAGAAGAATGGTGCAAACACGCTGTTGCAATCGGTCTAAAAGCTATTGAAACACGTGCGTATGATAATTGGATGTATGAAAAATACGGCGTTGAACCTGATTTATCAGATGTTGATACAACATTAAAAGAAGCTCCAAAAGGTAGCTACATCTTCCACTTTAATCCAAAAAGACGTCAAAACTTTTTCTCAATATTAGTTCGAGATAGAGCAACAAATAAAATTGTACGTTCTTTAGAAAATATTTTAAGAGCCTTAATTGATGTTCAAAAAAATGATCCGACATTTGAACTTAATAATTCTCAAAAAGCAGAATTGGCTTTATTCCAAACGCTTTTGAAAATTGCAAAACAAGATAAAAAAGCAGGTTGGTATGATATTCCGATTACAAAATTTGCTCCGGTTTTTCCTTTAATGGCAGAACTTGATGAAGTTTTGGATGAGAAAACAAAAGATAGAATTCAATTTACTGATAAAGTTTGGGATTTGAATTTAGATGTTTCAACTACAAGCGTGAATGGCGGAACAAACATTGTTCTGGAACTATTTTGGACTCGTCCTGATAAAGATAAATTTTATCCGTTTGAAGAAGTTAAATATTTTTCACGTCAAATTAAATGGGGAAGATATGAAAATATTATTTTCCCGATTAATATTGCGATGAATGAACTTCCTCAAAGTATAATTAAATCAACTTTTACAGACTTAAAAGAAGCTGATGGCGGTAAATTTGTTTATGAAGAACTTCCACATCTTCAAGAAATTATGAACGTAACAATCGCTGAAAATATTTCTAAATTGTTACTTGAACATAAACCGCCTGTAAATGTTGTAACGCTTGGTATCGACTATGACCAATCTTTGAAAGCTTCATTGGAATTCGATTATTCAGGTGTGAGAGTTCCTTATTCAAAAAGTAAAGACAAATCACCTTATCTTTCTGTAAAAAGTAAAGATGAAGAAGGTCTTGTTTATTGGATAAAACGTGATTATGAACACGAGCAAATGGCTTATAATATGCTTCTTGCTTGTAAATTTGTTCCAATGCAGACAAATAATTTGGCTTTAGAAAAAGAAACTGCGATTGATTTTTATAATTATTATAAACAACAAGCCGGTGAAGGTTGGGTATTTGAAGAACGTGATGATATGAGCTTCTTTAAATTACTTGCCGAGCCGTTTAAAATGTGTGCAAAAATTGATTTTTCAGAAGATTCAGCGGATAGTATGGAAATTCAATTGTATGGTCAAGTTGGCGAAGAAATTATTAACTTTGATGATATTTATGAAACAATCCAAAGTGGTGAAAAATATGCACGTGTTCGCAGTTTAGGTTTTGTTGAATATCCGGCTCAAAATATTTATCAAATCATGCGCTCGTTTAACTCGTTTGACGCATATAGAAACAGTGATAATACATTCTTGGTTAAAACTTATCGTGTAGGTCTGATTACAGAACTTCAAAACCAAGGTTTTGAACTTGTAATGAGCGACAAATTTAAAGGTTTCTGGGAACAAATTTCAACCTTCTCAACAACTTCTGACGGAATTGAAATTCCTAGTGGAGTTAACGCAGAATTTCGTGAATATCAGGTTAAAGGTTTCCATTGGCTGTGGTTCTTGTACCAATATGGTTTAAACGGTATTCTTGCTGATGATATGGGGTTAGGTAAAACTCTTCAAGCTTTGAGTTTATTACAAAAAGCTAAAGAAGTTGACGGGCCTCAACCAACTTTGGTTATTGCGCCAACAACAGTTGTATTCAACTGGGAAGCTGAAATTCAGAAGTTTACACCTGATTTGACTTGCTTAAAACTTTCAGGGCCTGAACGTAAAACTTTGTTTAAGCATATTCCTGAATATGATATTGTAATTACAAGTTATGCGCTTGTAAGACGTGATATTGCAAAATTAAAGAAATTTAATTTCAGATACGTTATTTTGGATGAATCTCAAAATATTAAAAATGCGATTTCTCAAACTGCACAAGCTGTTAAAGAATTGCAATCTGATCACAAGCTTGCTTTATCTGGTACTCCAATTGAAAACAAATTGGAAGAGCTTTGGTCTGTATTTGACTTCTTGATGCCTGGTTTCTTGTTCAATGTTGCAGAATTTAATTACCGCTACGTTACACCGATTATGGAAAGACAAGATAAGACTGTTGAAAAACGTCTTAAACTTCAAATTTTCCCATTCATCTTACGTCGTATGAAACGAGATGTTGCGAAAGATTTGCCTGATAAAGTTGAAAACATGGCATATTGCGAACTTACGGACGAACAACGCGACTTTTACTTGGATGTACTTGATAGTACAAAAGAAGAATTATTTAAGAGTATTGAACTTAACGGTCTTGAAAAGAGCCGTATGTCAATTTTCTCAGCGTTGCTTAGATTACGTCAAATCTGTTGTCACCCTAAACTTTATGATAAAGAACACGTTAAAGGTGTGATGAAGTCTGGTAAGTTTGAATATTTAAAAGGCATGTTGGAACAGATTATTCAAGAAAAACACAGAGTGCTTTTATTCAGCCAATTTGTCGATATGCTTGATATTATTAAAGGCTGGCTTGAACGCTCAGGAATTCCTTATGAATACTTAACAGGTAAGACAAAAGACCGTCAAGCTGCTGTAGAAAACTTTAACAATAATCCGAATATACCGATTTTCTTAATCAGTTTGAAAGCCGGTGGTACAGGTTTGAACTTAACAGGTGCGGATTATGTAATTCACTATGACCCTTGGTGGAACCCAGCTGTTGAAGATCAAGCTACAGATAGAGCTTACCGTATCGGACAAACTAAGAAAGTATTTGTATACAGACTTATTACCAAAAATACGGTTGAAGAAAAAATCCAAAAAATCAAAGGCAGAAAACGCGACCTTGTTGATAGCGTAGTTTCTATTGATAGAAATATTACGAAGTCGCTCACAATGGATGATATTAAAGAAATCTTTTCTGTAGATTAGGTGCATCTGTAAGGCTCAACGAAGTTTTACCAACAGCTGCGACCTCCCCCGTGGAGAGGTGCTAACGCAAACAATTGTACGTCTTACCCCTCTCCTTTAAGAAGAGGGCTAGGGTGAGGGTGTTATAAACTTTTTCTATGACATCCATTGTCATCTTTGTCAATCAAACCGTCATAATCATTGTCAATTCCATCTTCACAAGAGCCGATTGATTCCCAACCCTCCGCGCGAGGATAGCCGGTTAACCACTTATCAGGAATTCTATCCCACTCATACAAGAAAACTTTTTTCAAGTATTTTGCAGCGTCAGAATTTGTCATAATAATCGTGTTTTCGTCGTTTTTTGTTTCACCACTTTTTGATAAATTCATTGAACCGATTACAACATATTTATCATCTGCAATTAAAGTTTTAGCATGCATTTTACCCGCATAGTTTTCAACTTTTACAGGAATTTTTGCATCTCTCAAAATTTGTATTTTCGAATACTTTTTAGAAGCATTCAAAGCGTCTGAAATCAAGCGCACATCTACTCCGCGTTTTTTCGCATTGATTAATTCTTCTACAACACGATTTTCTGTAATTACAAAAATCGGAATATAAATATACGTTTTTGCGTCGCGTATAACAGGCAAAATTCCGTTTGTCAAAGCTTTATCTTGTGGTGAAAAATAAATTTTAAATCCGTCTGCTTCATTTCTTTCAGAAATATTTTTCGCTGAATGGAATTTTCCGGCGTACATTTGTTCAAATTCTGACTTATAAATTTCTGCGACTGTTTTGGAATTTATAACGATAATATTATTAAAATTAAACCCAGACATGTCCGTATGAGAAAGATTAGCCGAACCGCTAATTACGGTTTTATTGTCAAAAATATAAAACTTGTTATGCATCGTAGCGTTTGAATCCTTTAAACCATAGTCGTTTTTGGAATTCGCGATAAGGCTAACAAATTTAAAAGTGTCAGGATAAATATTTTGATTTTTGCTATCAACATCATAAATTAGTCGAATCTTTACTCCACGCGCCTGTGCATTTTTAATAGCTTTTTCGATTGCAGGAGTTGAAGAATATCCGTAAATCGCCATATCAATCGTACTTTGTGCGCTATTTATGTTTGTCAAAATCTCTTTGCAAATATCGCTTGAACAATTTCTATCGGGTTTAAGTTTAGTTGTGAAATCCGAAAAAATAATTTTTATATTTCCGCTAACAAAAGGCGCAAAACAAGTTTGTTGCTGTTTTGAGCGAGATATTTTGTTTTGAATGTATTTTGGAAAAAGTTTATAAAAATGACTTTTTCTGATAACCAAATAATCGCCGTTTGCGTATTCTTTAGCTATCGGATAAATTTTATCATTTTTATAAATTCCGTATTTAGTATGGCGAATGGATTTTAGTAATTTGTCAAATGCAACTTGATTTGTCGGTTTGTCTTTTCGAATACCAAATGCAGAATTTGCAAGTTTTTGTCTGTAGCTATATTTATAATAAATTATATCGTTATTTTCAAGAATAATATCGCGCCCATTAAGCAGATTTTGCGCCCAATATTTCGCAAGATTGCCTATTACAAACGCTTCTTCTTCGGTTATTCCAAACTTTTGAGCAAGAGTTTTATTCTTTTGCGAAAAATCAGAATCAAAAGTTTGAATATCACTAATTGATAGATGATTTTCATTCTCAAACTCTATTTTAGTTGGCGAAATTGCTGTTTTTACGCGCAACTCTTCATCTTTTGGCATTAAAGAGAATCCCAAAAGTGAAAGAATTAAAATAGTTGCAGTTAAAGTTTTAATCTTGTTCTTTGTCAGCATAATTTGTTATTTCAAAGCCCAATTGTTCGATTTTTTCTTTAAGTTTTTTATTTCTTGTAATTTGAAATTCCTCAAAATGGTTATCAATTGTGCCGTCTTCGTACCTGCAAGGGTGAATAAGCGCTTCTGCAACAACTTTATCGTATTTGATAGCCATTAATCCATAAGAAATTGCAAGGCTGTTCATCATAGAAGTGAAAGAAACACCAAGCAAATAATCATTTGTGGTTAAGCCATATTTTAAAACAGTTTTTTCATTAATTAAAGTAAAGAATTCAAGTAATGCAACTTTTATCAAATTAATCGGATATTTACGATTTATAATCCTATTTACATCCGGCATCAAATAAGGCTTTTCAAATTGGGTTCTAATCTGTTTAATTCCGTATTCTTTAGCCAACTTTGCAGTTAATTCAAAAATCTTTGGAATTGAATGTGTATGAACGTGAGAATCAATATGAGTAACTTGCGTACGATTAATAACTTTTTCTATTTGAGCGCGAAATTCTTTTTCTATTTGTTCAATAAAAGCAGTATTTTTTGGATTAAGTGATTTTAAAAGTAATTCGCCAAATGAGTTATTGAAATTACCTTCATCGTCTGTAAGCTGGTCTAAATCTGTGCAGAGTGATTTCCCTTCAATTATATTTAAGTGAATTCCAACGCCTAAATCCGGACATGAAGGAATTACTTTTGTGCAAGCTTCTTCAAAAGCTTCGCCGTTTGCAGTAAGACTTGCACTTTTTAGAATACCATATTCATAACCTTCTAAAACAGCTCTATTATAGGCTGTGCTCATTCCAAAATCATCTGCGTTAAGTATAAATTTTTTCATAATTTTCCTTTTGATACCCGCTTAATTCGGGTAAAATCAAGTTTTAAAGTTTTTCTAAATTTGATGTTATTTAAATAACACTTACTTTTATATTGTACTTGAAAAATATTAAAAATAGGTTAAAATAAGAATACAGGCAAGGGTGGCGTTAACACCCTTACCCGCAGTCCTAATTAAAGGACTTTAAGTACGAGAATTAGTATTATTAATAATGCTAATTCTCTTTCGCTGATTTCAACTAACATTTAAACCTCCTTTCGCGTTAGTGAAATTCGATAAATGTGTTAAAATCTTTAGCCTGTATTCCATTTTTAAATGTTCAGAATTTAATCTTATCATAGTTGGGCGAATATATCAATTATTTATACAAAAATAAAATAAAACCGACACAAAATTTTTTGTGCCGGTGTATGTTTTTGTGTACATGCGAATCATTATCAATTTAATAAAAAATTTCCGGAATATTTGATTTTTCTTTTTCAGCAGATTTGATAAATTTATCAAATTTTACCGGAAAATCAAATCTTAAAAAATTTTTTTGTTCACACTTTTTTAAGGCAATTTTTTCTGCGTCTTTAATAGGAGTAAACTTTGGAAAAATACTTACTGGTTTTATCATTTTTGTTTCCTTTCTTTTTAAGAAAATTAAACAAAAAATATGTTAAATTAAGTATTAGCTAACTTAGCAATTTGCATATATACAGTTAGGCTATTTATTAATTTAGTATTCCAAAAATTTTAAATTAAGCAACTTTATATGAACAAGTGCTTAAAACGCCTGTTGGATTATCTGTTAAAATTGCGCTCTTTTTGTATGCATTTTGTGCTTTTGTAACTGCAACAGCTTTAGTTGTAGAATATCCGCGTTTTAATGCATTTTGAACCATGTCTTTTGAAGATACGTTTGAAGCTTGAAAAGCTGAAACTTCAACTTGTGTTGTAGTTTTTGTATCAGATTCTGAATCTGTTTTAGGAGTGTATTTAGAAGCATCAAAATTATTTTCTTTTTCAGGCAACTCATAAATCATTTTTGCTTGAGGTTTGCCTTTAAAATGCTCACGAGAAAATACCTTAGACTCGTTTTTATCTACTTTGTCATAAGGCGTATGCGCATTTATAGTAATTTGTTTTGGCGTAAACGGTGATGTTAGTTGTCCATAAACTGTATCAGGCGAATACGCAGATATTGCTTCTGTACTCATGATTGTTCTATCTTAATATACTTATATACACTTATTATAAGTCATGTTTCATCCCCCCAAAAGTCTATTTTTGGAAAAACTTTACAAAACTTAATAAAATAATAATAATTTTTCATAACTCTTAATAAAATCTTTATAAATGTTGTTAAAACAACTGTACCATGTTTTTTTTATGGGGTATAATATAAATTAATAAAGTAGTGATAGTAAAAGTCCGAACGGACTGGAAAAGACAAGGAGATTAAAATGTCAGAATTAACATTAGAAAAACA
This sequence comes from uncultured Candidatus Melainabacteria bacterium, assembly GCA_934754735.1. GTDB lineage: Bacteria > Cyanobacteriota > Vampirovibrionia > Gastranaerophilales > Gastranaerophilaceae > CAG-196. Next base: position 13 of record CAKVJE010000015.1, on the reverse strand, counting down.
ATCTTCTACAACT
>CAKVJE010000014.1 GCA_934754735.1 uncultured Candidatus Melainabacteria bacterium | reverse complement strand
TTAACAAGCTTTTTAGGAACTACAATCACCTTAACAACTTCCTTGCCGGCTGTTAGTTCTTTTATCCTGTCACTTGATAATGCCAACGCTTGCAACTCGTCATTATTAAGTCCTTCGTCAGCTTCAATCTTGTCTTTAACCTTACCGTTAATTTGAACAACAAGAGTAATCTTGCTTGCTTTAGCTAAGTTTTCATCCCATTCACACCATTTTTCATCGTGAATAGAACCAACTCCGCCCAAGTCATGCCAGATTTCTTCTGACATGTGAACAGTTACAGGAGCCATAAGTTTGATTAATGAAATAATCGCAAAGCTTAAAACATTTTTGTCTTCATCATTCAAGTCAGACTTTTTGTTTCTCCAGTCATAGATTGCGTTTGTAAGTTCTCTGTATTTTGAAATTACGGTATTGAATTGGAAATCATTTGCTATATCGTTCGTAATTCCCTTCATCGCAATATTAACTGTTCTAACTAAGTCGTCATTTTCTCTTGTTAGAGGGAATGTAAGCTTATAATCTTTAGTTAAATCATTTTGATTATCGCTTACTAATCTCCAAACTCTGTTCAAGAATTTATAACAGCCTTCAACTCCGGCGTCTGACCAGTCAAAATCTCTAGCTGGAGGTGAATCGGAAAGAATAAACAATCTTGCTGTATCAGCTCCGTAGTTTTCAAATATTTCATCCGGATCTACAGTATTGCCTTTAGATTTAGACATTTTAGAACCGTCTTTAAGAACCATACCTTGAGTTAACAAGTTTTTAAACGGTTCATCAAAGCTTAACAAGCCTAAATCTTTAAGTGCTTTTGTAAAGAATCTTGAATACAACAAGTGTAAAATAGCATGCTCAATACCACCTACATATTGATCAACTGGCAACCAGTGATCTACAAGTTCTTTTGAGAAAGGTAATTCAGCATTCTTAGGGTCTGAATATCTCATATAATACCAGCTTGAGCAAACGAATGTATCCATTGTATCCATTTCACGTCTTGCTTTGCCGCCGCAAATAGGGCAAGTTGTTTCTGCAAAAGTTTTTGAAGTTGTAATTGGTGATTTGCCAACGACTGAAAAATCAACATCAGTCGGAAGCATCACAGGCAAGTTTTCTTCTTTTTCAGGAACAATACCGCATTTGTCACAATAAATCATTGGAATTGGGGCACCCCAATATCTTTGACGAGATATTAGCCAATCTCTTAATCTGTATTGAGTTTTGAATTCGCCAAAACCGTTGTCAACCGCTTTTTGAGTAATTGCCTTTTTAGCTTCAGTGTTTTTCATTCCGTTGAATTCGTTAGAATTAACCAAAACTCCTTCTTCTGTATAAGCTTCTGTCATTTCTTCAGGATTTAATTCTTTTCCTTCCGGAGAAATAACAACTTTTAGAGGAAGATTGTATTTTTTAGCAAAATCAAAATCTCTTGTATCGTGAGTAGGAACTGCCATAACTGCACCTGTACCGTATTCAACAAGCGCATAATCTGCTGTCCATAGCGGGAATTCTTCGCCAGTAAATGGGTTGATACAGTGAGTACCTAATGGAACACCTGTTTTAACTCTATCTGTTGAAAGTCTTTCAATTTCTGTCATCTTACGAGCATTTGCTCTATATTCTTCAACTTTTTCCTTGTTTTCAGGAGTTGTAAGTTTTTCAATATCTTTATATTCAGGAGCTACAACAAGATAAGTTATGCCATGAACGGTATCAGGTCTTGTTGTATAAACAGGAACTTCCATTCCTTCTATTTCTTTAACCTTAAACTTGAAAATTGCACCTTGAGATTTGCCAATCCAGTTTGCTTGCATTGTTTTTACATTATCGCCCCAACCCGGAAGTTTATCCAAATCTTCAAGTAATCTTTCTGCGTAATCTGTGATTTTGAAGAACCATTGAGAAAGATATTTCTTTTCTACAACGCTATCACATCTCCAGCACTTACCGTCGATAACTTGTTCATTAGCTAGAACTGTACCGCAAGTTTCGCACCAGTTTACGGCAGCTTCTTTTTTATAAGCCAAACCTTTTTTATAAAGTTGAATGAACAACCATTGAGTCCATTTGTAATAATCAGGTTTGCAAGTTGTAACTTCTCTTTGCCAATCATAAGATAAACCAAGCATTTTAAGTTGCTTTGTCATATAGGCAATATTTTCATCAGTCCACTTAGCTGGGTCTGCACCATGTTTCATTGCAGCGTTTTCAGCCGGTAAGCCGAAACTATCCCATCCCATCGGATGAAGTACATTAAAGCCTTGCATTTTTTTGAATCTTGCAATTACGTCCGTAATAGTGTAATTTCTAACGTGTCCCATGTGAAGTTTTCCAGATGGGTACGGAAACATTGATAACGCGAAGTATTTAGGCTTGTCGCTTTTATCAGGAGTATGGAAAACATTATTTTTTTCCCAATTTTCCTGCCATCTCTTTTCTATTTCTTGTGGAAAATATGCCTCTTTCATTTATTCCTCCCTAATTCTTCTTTGAGTATTTTAGCATAAAAACAAATAAAAAAACTAACCTTTACAAAAGATGAAGGTTAGTTTTTAACAAAAAGTAATTTTTAAATATTATTTGTTCATTTCTTGTAATCTATCGCAAGCATCACAAGGTTTTTGTTGTGGAACAACTTTTTGGCAAGGGGTTGCTTTCTTTGCACAAGGATCACATGGTGCAGCTGCGCCGGTTGGACATGTTTTTTCAATTTTTTCGCAAGGATCACATTTTTTTACTTTCTTGCAACCACAATCAGCTTTTTTCTTTTCGCATTTTGGACAATGTCCCCAATATGCAGGGTTTAAACTAGACCACTCAAAAGCATTGGCGCTTTGTGAACCAATAAATGATACAATACCCAAGACTGCTAATACAGATAATGTTTTTTTCATCTCTTACTCCTTTTTTTTTAGATAATTTTAACTGTATTTTTAATACATGCTTATTGTAAGAAATGAGTAGCTAATTTCTATAAGCCAGTAGGGGTAATTTATATTAGATTACTAGCTAAATTTAAATAGTATTAAACATCTAAATCATCGTCATTAGTATCAGGTAAATCCGGTTCAGCAACTTGCTTTGTGAGTTTTTCATTTAATTCTTGCAAAGTAATAGATTTATCCATTTTCTTCAAAGCATTTAATACCGCAAGTTTATAATCTGCATCAGCTCTATTTTTAGGGTTGTCAATAATTTCTCCCATTCTTTGTCCCAAATAACCCATTATAACTGTTGCTGGAACTAAAATAGCAGCTGTAGTCAAAATAGCATGCATATCTATTGCGCCTACTCTGATAATACTAACAGTACCAAGCACAATAATTGTTATTACGACAAAAAAAAGTCTTAAATTCTCTGTATACCCCATTTTAACTTCTACCTATTCCCCGCGTTTATTAAGATTTTCCATATCTTTTTTCATACAGAATTGAACTAAAGTCATTTTATCAATGTTACTCAAACATGTAAATCTGCCTGAAATAGTGTAACGGCCGTTATCGCCTTTTTCAACACGAATTAATTGATATTTACATTTGATTTCTTGCTCGTCACTTAATTTGATAGAAACATCATAAATTTTTTCAATATCAATGTTATCGGCGGTTGTTAATTTCATACCACCGGCAGAAAGGTCTAACGTTCTAACTTTATGAGAAATGCCATCACATGTTAATTCTAAATCTTCTAAGAATTTAATACGTGTAAATTTACGTCTTTGTAAGAATCTGTGTTTAACAGGGTTTGCAATTGTAATCACGTTGTTTTCAAGCTTCTGAATATAAGATTCAAAATAAAGATAACCATTGTCGGTAAAAGAATAAAAATCGCAAATATGATTAACGATAAGTCCGTCAGGTTTGTATTTCAATTCCATTCTAAAACCATCCATTGAAACATCCAAAACTTTACCCTTGTTAGTAAGTTTAAAATCTTGTGGAACGATTGTTACTATTTGTTCTTCTTTTACCAGTTCTCTCATATATGACCTTTCTAATTTTTATCATTCTCCCCTTGTGGGAGAGGGGGTGGGGGTGAGGGGGCTTACGCCTTCACCATACCTACCGACTTAACCTTCACATTTGGACTAATTTCATTATATGACATAATAGAAATTTGTGGATAAGTTCTTTCAACAAGTTTTCTAAATAACAATCTGATTGGAGAAGAACATAGAATTACAGGCTGATTTCCTGTTGCAGTAATTGCTTTTTCTAGTTCCAAATTCATCTTGTCAAACATATTTTTTGTAAAGCTTGGATCAAGTGTAACGCTTTGACCGTCAGGACTAGCACCTTTTGCAATTGTATTTTCAACATCGGGTGCAAGTGTTATTACATATAATTCGCCGGTATCAGCAAGATTTTGTTTGCAAATATTTCTTGAAAGTGCTTGGCGCACATGTTCAGTCAAGAAATTAGGATTTTTATTAATCTTAGCTTGCAAACTGATTGTTTCTAAAATAGTTTTCAAATCGCGCACTGCAACACCTTCTTTGAGCAAGTTTTGCATAACAATTTGCACATCACCAACTGTAATATCTTTCATTATGTCGTTAACATAGTCTTCTGAAACTTCTTTCTTAAGATTATCAATAAGTTGTTGAACGTCAAATCTTGAAATGATTTCAGACGCGCATTTTTTGATAACTTCAGTTATGTGCGTTGAAATTACAGCAGAAGCAGAAACTACTGTATAACCAGACATTTCTGCCATGTCTTTATCTTTAGGCTCTATCCAAAGAGCAGGTAACCCAAACGCCGGTTCTATTGCGTGAATACCGTTTATTGTAAGATTGCCGACAGGATCGCCTGCGCACATTGCAAGATATCTTTCAGGATAAACTTCTCCGGATTCTAAGGCAACACCTTTTAATTTTATTTGATACGAATTTGGAGAAAGTTGTAAATTATCACGCACTCTTATAGACGGAAGTACGATACCTAAATCAAGCGCTGTTTGACGTCTGATTTGTGCGATACGTTCTAATAAATCACCGCCCATTTCAACGTTAAGCAACTGAACAAGCCTGTAACCTACTTCAATTTCAATCGTGTCAACGTTAAGCAATTCCATAACACTTTCTCTAGTTGCTTTTGCTCGTTTTTCTTTTTTGCCGAGTTTTTCTTGCTGAGCTTGTTGAGCCTGTTGAGCTTCTTGTGTTTGTTGAACTTCTTTTTTGTTTTTAGCTTTAAAATAAGCCATTCCACCTGCTATGCCTGCAATTGCTAAAAATGGAACAGTCGGCATGCCGGGAATAATACCCATAAATCCTAAAAGACCGGCAACAACACCTAATACTCTAGGGTCAGAAAACATTTCATTTTTGATATCTTGTGATAAAGACTCGTCTTTACCTGTCGCACGAGATACAATCAAACCTGTTGCAGTAGAAATCAAAAGTGCAGGAATTTGAGAAACAAGACCATCACCGACTGTTAAAATAGTATATGTTGAAAGCGCTTGCTGAACATTCATGTGTAACTGAATTATTCCGATAATCAAACCGCCGACAATATTAATCACAGTAATTACGATACCTGCGGTTGCATCACCTTTTACGAATTTGGAAGCACCATCCATAGTACCGTAGAAATCTGTTTCTCGTTCTAATTTTTTACGTCTTTCTTTTGCCTGTTCTTCGTTGATTAATCCTGAGTTTAAATCAGCATCAATACTCAATTGTTTACCGGGCATTTTATCCAAAGTAAATCTGGCAGAAACTTCAGCAACACGAGTTGCACCACCTGTAATTACCATAAAGTTAATTAAAACCAAGATACAAAATATAACCGCACCGACAACATAGTTACCACCGACAACGAATTCTCCGAAAGAATTAATTACGTTTCCGGCTTCTCCATTTAATAGAATCAAACGCGTAGAGCTAACGTTCAAGCCAAGTCTAAATAGGGTTGCAATCAAAAGAACAGTTGGAAAAGATGAATAATCAAGCGGTTCTTGAGTATATAAGCAAACAAGCATGATAACAACAGCTAAAGAGATGTTTACAGTCAGTAATAAATCCAAAAGTATAGGTGGAAGTGGAATTACCATCATGCACACAATAACGACCAAGCCAATCGCAAGGACGATATCGTTATTGCTTAATAATTTTGATAATTTACCCAGTTCCATTTGTCTCTTATCCTAAAGAGGCATACCTCTCCACCATTAATATCTTAGCATCTTTTGTACAAATAAGGCAAGGTTGTAAAGTTTTTTGAATTAAAGATTTTTTAATAATGCATTAAATTCTTTTGAAAAATCTTTTTGGTTCAATTCTATTAAAGGTAAATTATATTCATCGGCAAGTTTTTTAACTTTTATATCATAATTTATCGCTAACGCTTTTACGCCGGATTTAATTGCAACAACGTTAGCATGAAAACGCATGCCAATTAAGAATTCTAAGTCTGAAATTTTGGCAAAAACTTCGTTTACGGAAAGTCCTTTTACAACTTTAACATTTTCTAAGCCTTTTTTGTACAAAATTCGTGCAAATTTTTCGCAAATCGCTAAATCAATGCTGTCTTGAAAAGACAGAACTTCAATTTTTTTGTCAGAAAATCTTTTTACGATTTCTTCAGCCAAAGCATTTAAAAAGCATTCATTCAACGTAGGATAATTTCTTAGTTGAATTCCAACTATGCCTTTTTTGTTTTTTTTAGGTAAATCCAAATCAAAAATTGGGTCAGGCTTTAGTTCGGCATCAATATTCCAACTTTTTAAAAGTTCTTGTGATTTTTTATCGCGCACCGATATTTTTGACGCATGTTTTAATGCAATTTTTGTCAAAAATTGTCCGAATTTAGAATGAATCGGACCAATTCCTTGTCTAAAAATTTCAACTTTTTTACCAAAGAATAAAGCGCAATAAATTACTCCAAGATAATATAAAAGACTTTTAAAACTTGTTACATCCTGTAATAGACTTCCGCCTCCTGACACTAAAATATCGGCGTCTTTTATTGCATTAACAAATTTTAACATCGGTACAGAATTTACGTTATATAATTGAGCGGTTTTATCAGGGTTAGAAGAAATTAAAGTAATTTTTTCAGCACCTTTTGATTTTAGTTTATCAACTAAAACATGCGCTATTGCTTCATCTCCGAAATTATCGAAGCCGATATATCCCGAAACAACGTATTTTGTCATTAAACATTCTCCAAAACATTTTTTAAGTAAGGAATTGATTGAATCGCACCAAAATTTTGTGTTTGCAAACCTGAAACAACAGATGCAAATTTTGTAGCTTCAGAAGGCGCATAACCGTTTGTAATTGCGTATAAAAATCCACCGTTAAATACATCGCCTGACGCTGTCGTATCAATTGCCTTAGATGTGTTATAAAATTCCGTAAAACTAATATCACCCTTGTAGCCTGTATAATAGCCGTTATCGATATGAGATTTTACAACAACTATTTTAACTCCTTTATCCCAAAAATAGTTCATAACTTTGTCAATTGATTCAACTTCATAAAGTCTTTCTGCGTCATTTTTAAGACTCAAAAATATGATATCAGTGTAATCCACAATTTCTTCAAAATACTCTTTTGTATCGGTAGAATTCATGAAACAAGATGTATAATTTGGATCATACGCGGTCATTACGTCGTTTTCTTTAGCTAGTTTAAAAGCGCTATGTACAAGTTCTCTAGAACTTGCAGAAAGCGATTGAACAACACCTGTTGAATACACTAGTTTTAATTGCTTTATACAATCTTCATTCAAGTCATCAATTGATAATTTTGTTGCAGCAGTTTTTCTCTTGTAATACAAAAGTTCTTTTTTCTCAGGTGTACGAGAAACAATATACATGCCGTTCTGCTCTTCGTTTGCCTTGATTAAAGAAGTGTCGATATTTTCTTTTTTTAGGCTTGAAAGAATAAATTCGCTAAAACCATCATTGCCGACTTTAGTTACGTAAGTAACTTTACCGCCCAATCTTGCGATTGCAACCGCAGTTGTTACGGTATCACCACCAAAATACTTGTTAAGTGTTGAAGTATCAGCAAGCGTTCCGTTTGAGGAAAGCTCAATTAAGCATTCGCCTATGATTGCGATATCTACTTTTGGCTCCATTTAGTATAATCCTTTATTTCAAGTAAAATTTCTTTTGTGCGATTTGTGATTTCTTTCGGAGTAAATCCGTTGTAGAAATCTCGACCGATACCAACAGCTGTTGCGCCGGCTTTAATATAAGTTACTGCATCACCCAATTTGATATTTCCCATTGGCATCAAATTCAAGAATGGCATTTGTCTTAAAATATCTTCTATATATTGAACACCGCCCATCGCGTCTGTTGGAAATAATTTAATCAAAGGAATTCTTGATTTCCAAGCATTGTATGCCTCATTGGCTGTAGAAGCACCGGCAATAAATGGCACTTGTTTGTTTTTAGAAATTTTAACCATATTCATTTGAAAAATTGGTGAAGAAAACAATTTCGCACCGCATTCAAGCGCTGCATCTGCTTGCATTGAAGTAATTATGCCTCCTGCACAAACATTTGCAAATTTCGAAACTTCTTGCACAGCTTCATAAATTGAAGGGTTTTCAACATTGATTTCTAAAACTCTTATTCCACCTTCTACTAAAGCTTTTGCTATTTCTATTGTTTGACTAGCTTCTTTGCATCTGATAATCGGATAAATCTTATCCTGACCAATCATTTGTATGTAATTTTCACTCATTTATATATCCTCTTTGGCTATATTATAGCATAATAATTTAAATGAAGTTTTCTTTTTATTATTTCATGAACGCCACTCGCGCCGCGAGCGTTTTTTAGCGAGCGTGAAAGAGCAGGCTCTGCCTGATAATTATCCATTTTATTCACGCTCGTAAGAGCGTAGGAAGCGGTAGCATGTTTTCTCTTTCTTTTGGTACTTTTCTGGGGTAAATACTTTCGGCTTGTAGGTATACTTACCAACTTGGAAGTGAAGTGAAAAATCTTTTTATTCGCAATAAAAGAGAAAGAAAAGTACATTTCAAAAAGACTTTTTTATCACAAAATACTTCTTACTTTTTTCTTCTTTATTGCGATAAAAGAAGAAAAAAGTAAGCAAAAAAGAAGAAAAGACACACCGTTTTCTACAACCTTACGGTTGTTAAACCAAATGGATGTAGCGGGTGAACCCGCACTCTCACGCTCGCTAAAAAACACTCGCGGTACGAGTAGCGTTCATTAAATTAAAATAATTTTCCATTTTTCCACTTACAATTTTTCATTGCAAAAAATGTTCTTGAGATACAATTGTTAAAACAAGAAATAATGTTGCACTTTGTTCAAAAATCTTCTATCATTAGACTATGAATAAAATTAAAGTTGCGATTTCAAGTATTATTATTTTACTTTTTTTGATTTTTGTATATTTTATAACATATACATTTGTAGAGCCGAAAGCCTATGATTTCATGATAAAACACGTTTTAACCGAACGTTTGCCTTTTGATACTCATAAGCAAACTTATGGTAGTGATGATATAATTTTGATTGTTGTTGATGCAAAAAGTGCCGAACGTTATAGATGGCCTTGGAGACGTGATTTATATTGTAAGATTTTCGATTATTTTTTAAATTATACAGATACAAAAGTAGTTGTACACGACGCTAATATTATTAATCTGGATAAAGAATCTCCAGATGCAGATGCAAAATTTTTCAACTCATTAAGTAAATTTAATAATCTTGTAGAAGGTTTTATACCACAAATAGATGCTTGGCGAGATGAAAAAAAAGGCAATGCTTACGATAAGCTTTTTATTAATAAATATGCAATAAATACTGAAAATAATATAAAAACTCCACAATATTTATACCAAAGCCTTATGCCATATCCAAAACCATATTTTGATGTTGTAGCAAATGCCGGTTCTGTGTCTATGTTGCCTGGATTCATAAATGGAATTTCTAGCATACTTAATATAGATGAAGTTTATAGAAATCATGAATACGTAATAGGCTATAAAGGATATTTACTTCCATCAATTGCAATGAAAACATATTTGCTTGCAAATAATAATCCAAAAGTAAATATTTATGATAAGTATATCGAATTCCCTGAATTACAGTACAAAATACAACAAAAAACCACATTTTTTCAATCAGTAGTTCCAATTCGTTTTTATAAATTTTATTTTGATGGATATTCACATCAAAAGATTTCTGCGATTGATATAATGGATTCTTTTGATAATATTCAAAAAGGTAAGAAGCCAATTATCGCTCCAGAAGTTTTTAAAAATAAAATTGTAGTAATAGGTGCAAATGTACCGGCGGGAACAGGTTTAAATGACAATAAGAACACTTCAATGGCGACAAATCACCCCGGAGTTGATATTCAGGCGAGTGCAATTGATAACATTTTACACAATGATTTTCTAAAAATTACACCACATTTTGTAAATTTACTTATCATAATACTTGGAATGCTTATAGTATACGGAGTTATTCGAGTTTACGATTTATTTAAATCAATTTCTCTGACTTTTACTTTAATTTTTGGATATTTAACGTTTAGTGCCATTTGTTTTTATTTTGGTATTGTTATAAACACAATTACACCTGTTGTAATGTTTGTAATTATGATGATTATTGCCTATATTCATAAATTTATTATTGAAAATCAAAATAAAGAAAAAGTTAAATCCGCAATGGGTAAATACATGTCACAAGACGTTATGAGACGAATTGTAATGAATATTGACAACCTCGGTTTAGGCGGTAAAAAAGCAACCGTAACAGTTCTTTTTTCCGATATAAGGGGATTTACTTCTCTCTCTGAAACTATGTCCGCAGAACAGGTTTCGGAAATTTTGAATGAATATTTTACTGAAATGGAGCCAATAGTTGCGAAGCATAACGGAATTATAAACAAATTTATTGGTGATGCTGTTATGGCAATATTTGGTGAACCTATTCAAGATAAAAACCATGCTCTAAATGCTGTAAAATGCGGTTACGAAATGTTATTAAAAGTTAAGGAACTTCAAAGTAAATGGGCAAAAGAAGGCAAACCTAAAATTGAAATCGGTATTGGGATAAATACTGGCGAAGTTTTTGTTGGCAATATCGGTTCCGTTAACCGTATGGAATATACGGTAATTGGTGATACCGTAAACCTTGCGAGCCGTTTGGAAAGTTATAATAAAATCTATAAAACTAATATGCTTATTGGTGCAACTACTTATGAAGAAACCAAAAATTATATAGAAGTAATTAAAATTTCTGACGTAGAAATCCGCGGAAAAGCACACAAAATGGATATTTATGAAGTCCTAAAAGTAGAATAAAAAATTTCTGTACTATTAAGATTTGTAAACTTCACCTATTTTAAGTTTATTAGCTCAATGTTTTTGATATAATCGACATATAAACGAATTCATGAATTAAGAGTGTTGGGAGATTATGAGGGAAAGAATTCTTTTATTTATAATATTATCGTGCTTAGGCGTGTTTTTATACGTGTTTCAAAACTATGTTAATACAGTAGTTGGATTTGTTATTTTATGTGCGTGTATGGTTGTATATGGGCTGTATTCAATTGCAGCTACAAAATATCAAAAGCGTAAATTGAAAAAGCATCCGATAGTAGTAAATGAAAATTATAAACCGTTTGTTACGGTTATGGTTCCTGCGCATAATGAAGAGTCTGTAATTTCTAACACTGTGGAAAATATTTTAAGCATGGATTATCCGAATTTTGAAATTATTGTTATAGATGATAGAAGTTCCGATAATACAGCTTCAGTAATTAAGGATTTGGAAGCTAAACATGAGCAAGTTAGAGCTTTGATTAGGGAAAAAGATGCTTTTCCCGGAAAATCTGCAGTGCTTAATGATGCATTAAAAATTGCGCAGGGCGAAGCAATTTTAGTGTTTGATGCTGACGCTACTGTTGAACCTGATTTCTTGAATAAACTTATTCCACATCTTGAACCTGCTGATGTAGGTGCTGTTCAGGCAAGAAAAATTATCAGAAATAAAGATGTGAATTTCTTGACCAGATGCCAAAATAATGAGTATACTTTTGATACTTATCTTCAAGTTAGCAGAGATGCGATTAAGGGCGCAGTTGAACTGCGTGGTAACGGAGAATTAATCAAGCGTCAAGCTTTGGAAGATATTAACGGTTGGAATAATTATACAATTACAGACGATTTAGATATGTCTACAAGATTACATATTAAAGGATGGGATGTGCGTTTTTGTCCCGATGCTTGTGTATATGAAGAAGGAATTGTATATGTATTTCCTCTATTCAGACAGAGACGTCGTTGGCTGGAAGGTACTATCAGAAGGTATTTAGAATATTTTGGTGCTGCAATGAAGTCTAAAAAGATGTCATTGCGTGCTAGATTAGATATGGCAGTTTATATTACACAATTCATAATGCCGCTTTGGTTTATGATGGAAGTTGTGTTTAGAATAATTAAATTATTGACGGATAAAATCGACCCATACAGCTTACATAACGTTTTGTGGTCATCATTAATCGTTTCGGCGGTTGTAGGATTAGGTTTCTTTAGTGCTATCAGGTACAGTTTGAGAAAATACGATTTTGTTCCTAGAATGAGTTCATTTAGACAAGCTTTGGAAACAACTGTTTATTTCTTAATAATTTGGTTTCCAATGGAATTATTCATTTGTGGTAAAATATTATTCTGTAAGAAAGATATGAACTGGGGCAAGACAGCACATGGTCTTGTGGTTGAAGAACAAAACAGACAAGAATTAGAAATGCAAGAGGTATAAATAGATGACAGATAAGTTTCAATATGTTAGAGAACATGTAAGAGAAGTTCCTGATTTTCCTAAAAAAGGAATTTTGTTTTTAGATATTACAACTGCGACAAAAGATGCAAAATCTATGCAGTACATGACAGATTTTTTGTATGAACAATTTAAGGATGAAAAAATTGATTATGTAACAGGTATTGAATCTCGCGGATTTATTTTTGGAGCAGCTGTAGCTTATAAACTAGGTGCTGGTTTTGTGCCAATTAGAAAACCAAATAAACTTCCTGCAGAAACAATAAAAGAAGAATATTCTTTAGAATATGGTACTGATACTATAGAAATTCACGCGGATGCTCTTAAAAAAGGTGATAGAGTACTTGTTATTGATGATTTGTTAGCAACCGGCGGAACTGCTTTAGCTGCTTGCAATTTGGTAAAAAGAATCGGTGCAGAAGTTGTAGCATCAGCATTTATTATTGAACTTGATCCACTAAAAGGCAGAGAAAAAATTGAGGCAACAGGTGTTAAAGTTGTTTCAATGTTGAATTATGATTTAGACTAAATTTTTTTAAAAAAGGGAAACACAAAAGGTGGTCGATTTTAATCGACCACCTTTTGTGTTTTGTTAATAATATTTTTTTGTTTAATTATTGTATTTATTCCTTTCTGGGGCTATAATATTTTCATGAAGGACATTTGGGTAATGAAGAGCAGGGTTTGGTCAATAGTAATTACATTATTTCTTATAGTTTGCCAAGCGGTAAACGCTCAAGGGCCATATTCTGAATATGTTCCACAAAACAATGAAATTATTTTTAACCAATCTATGTATAAAATTGATGTAATAGATCCGCAAGCAAGTACAAATGCTCGTGGTGCAAGCTACCCTGGGTTAAGAGGTACTAACCAATTGGTTGTTTATACTCCGTCTTTCGGTTTTAGAACAAACACAAATGAATTCGGCACAGAAGCTATTGTAACCGGAGATACGGTTACGGCTTTAAGTGGTGCAGATTCTCTAATACCTGCTAACGGTGTTGTAATAAGCGGGCATGGTCAAGCAAAAAAATGGATTAATGAAAACGTGATGGTTGGTGCGAAAATCTACATTAATCCGGAGAAAAAGATTATCACTTCCTATATAACTTCTGATACGTTTTTGTATTCTGCAAGAGAACGTATTAAAGAAGTTCAGAATATGATGCTTTATTATACTCAAAATTGTGCTAATTATAATCAAAAACGCACATCACAAAATATTGATAAAGCAAATGATTTGATAGATAAAGCGGTTAAGAATGGAGAAAATTCACAAAAATACGCTTCTAAAGCCATTGAATATGCGAATTTAGCGATGTCTACAGTAATTCCTTACGATTCAGGCGAATTAAAAGGGGTGTGGATAAGACCAACTTATTTTAGCGAAGATGAAATTATTAAAACCATAGATAAAATATATGATGCAGGAATTGATAATATTTTCCTAGAAACTTATTATCACGGTAAAACTATTTTTCCTTCTCAAACAATGTCAAAATATGGTTTTATCAGGCAAAATGAAGATTATGTCGGTTTTGATCCGCTTAGAATTTGGATAAATGAAGCGCATAAACGTGGAATTAAAGTTCATATTTGGTTTGAGACTTTTTATGTAGGTAATAAACCGCCGGAAACAAATGCGGGTTATATTTTGGCTAAAAAACCGGAATGGGCAAATTATCAAAAGAAAAATGCTGATTCAGATACAATAGCTTATTCAGTATCAGAGCACAACGGATATTTTATTGATCCTGCAAATCCTGAAGTTCAAAATTTCTTATATGAATTACTTTGTGAAATTATTACAAGATACAAGCCGGACGGCATAAATTTGGATTACATCAGATATCCGCAATCATTGGATACGATTTATTCAAATTATGATATGTCAAACTGGGGTTATACAAAGTATGCTCGTGATGAGTTTTTCAAAATGTACGGAGTTGATCCGATTGAATTGAAATATACTGATCCATTATGGTTTCAATGGCGAGCATATCGTTGCAACAAGGTTACAAGTTTCGTAAGAAGAGTAAGTGTGCTTTGTAGATTTAACAAAATTCAAATTACGACTGTAATTTTCCCAAACCGAAATCTTGCACTTAATACAAAAATGCAAGACTGGAAAACATGGTCAATGAATAATTTTGTGGACGGATTTACACCACTATTCTTGACATGTAATGATATGACTGCAATTAATCTTATGGAAGAAATTTTAAGAAACAAATCCGCAAGCACAAAATTATATGCAGGCTTGTTTGTAACATTTATGAACGGTTCATCTGCAGATTTAATAAAACAAATTCATGCGGCAAGAAAATATTGTTTAAATGGTTTAATTATTTTTGATTATGCGCATTTAACAGATTATTATGTAGATACTTTAACAGAAAGTGTATTTAAGCCTAATAAAAAAGAGGTTGTAATTACTGATACTGCAAGATCTCAACAGGCGAAATACAACACAAGAAGTAGGCGTAAAGGAGATTAATTTGACTGAGGAGACTAAAAAAAGAGCTTTTTTAGGAATTTGGTTTGATTGTTGCCACGTTTATGGAAGGTTGTACAAAAATCAAGCGGGAACGATGTATGTCGGCAGATGTCCGAAATGCTTGCGTCCGATTAATGTAAAAATAGGCGGTGAAGGAACGAATAGGAGGTTTTTCCGTGGCAGTTAATTTAGAAGATTTAAGAAAAGAAAACGAAGTTTTAGATATATTTTGTAATTTGGTTTCAATCCCATCTCCATCTTTAAAAGAAGAAAAAGTTATCGAGTGGATTCTTGATTTTTGTAAGAAAAACGGGATTGACGGTAAAAAAGACAACTATGGAAATATTTACATTCATGTTCCGGCAACTGATGAAACCAAAGAGCCTATAATGCTATCTTCCCACATGGACGTAGTTGGTGACGATAGTCCTGTTAATATTTTCTTGGACGGTGATTTTATCAAAGCAGAAGGCAGAACGCTGGGCGCAGATGATAAAGTCGGTGTCGCTTGTGCGTTGAAGCTTGCTAAAGACCTTGTAAATGCAAATTCGAACAATGGGTTAACCCCACCCCCTACCCCCCTCCCTCAAGGGGCGGGGGAATCCTATGCGCATGGTGGACTTGAAATTACATTCACACGTGATGAAGAAACCGGCATGAGTGGTATTGAACACGTAGAATTTGATAAGATTTTATCAAAATACGTTTTGGTTTGTGATGCGGATAAATTAGGTCAATTGCAGATTTCAGGCGCAAGTTATACAAACGCAAAAATTACTGTTCGCGGTTTAAAAGGCGGTCATTCAGGTATTGATATCGGAGATAAAACAAGATTAAATGCAGCAAAGCTTATAGCGGAACTTCTTGCAGAATTTCCACAAGGCGCATATTATACCGACGAAACAGGTGTTATAACTTCTTGTAATTTAGGTGCAATTGTAGCAGGCGGTGTTCAAAACTCTGTTGCAAATCTTGTAGAAAAAGGAGTTAAAACTAACGATTATATTACTGAAATAATGAAAAAGACTTCTACAAATATTATTAACACTCTTGGTATGGCATCTTATTCAATCAGAAGCGCAAGTGTAGCTAAAGAAGAAGAATTGAAGGCGTTGATGCGATCAATTGTTGATAAATTTAATGAAAAATACAAAGATTTAGCAGAAGCGAATATTGAATTTGAAGTTCATTTGTTAGCTTTTGAAAAAGCCGATGACGATAGAATAGAAGTTGCGCATACAAAAGCATGTGAGAGAGCTGGAATTGAAAACGATATATCATCCTTCCATGCAGGTGCTGAAACTCATATCTATTGCCACAACAAGAATTCTAAAGGCGAAACATTTATGCCGTCGCTTTTAGGTTTGGCGGATGTTTATAATATGCACTCAGCAGCTGAAAAAGTGGACTATAAGACATTAATCAAAGGCTACGAAGTTATTAGAAATACATTTGAAGAATTTAATAAATAGGCAATTGTTAAATAGATTATTTTAGCTTAATGTATTTTGAGGTTTACGATTCTTAAAACTCATAGCAAAAAATGTTTTTAGGGGTTTTATAGCAAGAGAAAATCAACAAAAAGGAGTCCAAAATGAGCATTCAACCTATTAAATTTTTAAAAGCAATGTATTACGCAAATAGGCCACTAGAAGCAAAATTACCTAAACAAATGGTAAAGTTGCCTGTTGAAATGGAAGATGCGATGTATAATAAAATTGTATCACAGATGCCAAGGTTAGAGTATATGGCTAAATATGCAAATTCTCCAATTACATTTGCGCCAAAAGGTAAATCAACTTTAATGAATTTTGGCCCATTTACAACAGTTCTTGATAATAGCTCAACTCAATCTGAAATTGCTGAACAAATGTATTCACATATTAATAAAGTGATTAAGTAATTTAAAAATAATACTAAAAAAGGCACACAATATGTGCGCCCTACTATTAATAATACATTTTAAAAAGTCATTCTTGCACTAACACCGGCATACGGGTTTGAATATTTTTCACCGGTAGTTGCATAAGCCCCTAATTCTAAAGTGTAGTCTTGGTTCTTTTTGTTGTAAGAGCAATTTAAAGATGCGCTATTTTTATCAGCAGAGAAGCAAGACGCGAAATGCCCTTGCGCATAACCCACAGTTCCGCCATTATTGTTTCCCTTGTGGAATACACTTATACTATAGTTCCCAGCCGGACTATTATTTTTATACTCTAAAGTTGTTCTACCGGTTGAGACATTATATTTTGCACTAACAGCTGTAGTCAACGAGCTTTCTTTTTTACTCCAACCAAGTCCAACGCGTTCACCTGCAAATAGACTGTAAGTATTGTTTTCAGATTTATAATTTGCAGTAGCAGTCAAACCTCTTATTCTATAGCTTGTATGTTTAAAAAGATTTGAAGATGCTGTAACTTCAGGAATTTGTGCTTCTTTTGTAGTAACTGTATAAAGTGTTGTTTGGTCTTTAGGTTTTAAAAATGCGCTTTCTTGATAATCAGGAACAGGAGATTTAGGAGGAAGGGGCGGATGAGAAGTTACTTCTTTATTTGGTTTAAATAAATTTTCAACGGTCTCAATAGTATTTTTACCAAGATTTTCTAAATTATCAACGACTGAAGATACTTCTTCTGTCAGTAAAATTGCTTTGTCAGCATCCGTTTTATCTAATGTTTTAATAAATAAAGAAAACTTATCTGGCATTTTTACTCTCCTATATATAATAAGTACATACAAAGAAAATAATTGCTCTTTTGTTACAAAAGTTTAATTACATAAAATCAATAGAAAATTATAAATAATACATTTAGTTGATGTTTTTTAATTTTAAATAAAGTTTAAAAAAAAATTGCCGATAAAATAATTGACAACGGAAAATAAATCATTAAACACCATATAGAAAGGTGAAACAATATGGCTGAAATAGTAAATTTATTATCAAGAGTGCTTACATCGAATCCGCTTGTGCAAACCGGGGCTGTCACACAAACGAAACGTTCTGCAAACCCTTTTTCACAATCAAGCGGAAATCCTTTTGTTTCAAGTAATCCTTTTATAAATTATGGTCAAAACAGACCCGTAGCCGGCGGATATTTCGCCGGATATTATAATAATCAGCCTAACATTGTTGGGCGCAGACTCTTTATAGAGGTATAGACTCAAAAATATACCCGATTTTTACCCCGAATTTTGAGCCGTGCAACGAAGCACGGCCTTTTTGTTTTATTATAATTTTGCGCTGCCGTCGTTTTTCATTTTGTCCAAGGCTTGTTTAGCACCGTCATAGTTGCGACAAAGCTTCACGACGAACTCAATTGATGCCTTATCCTGTTTTATCGCGTCTTTTAGCTTGTAAATATCTGCCAATTGTAATTCTTTCGTATCACTATTTTCAAACAAATATTTCTTCAATAATTTTTGCGACTCAGAATCCATGCCGGCAATTCCGTGTTTGAACGCAAACCAATTGTAGAAATGATAAATAAAATAATACTTATTAATCTCGCCTTTTGATAAAACAAACATTTCATCTGTTTTTAAAGCAGGTTTTTTACTTGTTGCTAATGAAAGATACATGGCTAAACTACCTTTTGCCGGATAAATAAAACCTTCATTTTCACCAATAGGATTTAATAATTTAGAAGCCTTATCTATAAAAAAGACTTTTGTACCTTGTTTCTCTATGTATTTTAAGAGTTCTAGCGGTTCATAATTATGTTTTTTCAGAAGCAAAACAATTTCTTCTTCAAGTTTTTGTTTTTCACAATCAGCTAAAGCGTTCAAATCAAGCGTACAACCCGCCAAATAATGACGTTTTCGTTTAGATTTATTTTTCACACCTAATGTCTTAGATAATTGATATTTCAAGATTTTTTCTTGTACAGATAAAATTCCGTATATTATTTTTTTAAGCATATTGTACTTCTATATTCTTTTCTACTATCTTTCTAGCAGAATAGCATAAATCCGGTCTTTTGTCTCTAAGTTCTGCAACGTATTCTTTATTTACAATTGAGCAAATATAAAGGAATGAATTTGTAGAACAATCAGAAACCAATTTTTTTAATGATTGCAAATCGTAGCTCTTGATAATTGGTGCTAATGTAGGGCGCATGTGTTTTAAATTTTGATTATCCAAAACTGTAGAAATTACGGCTTTATGTCCATATTCTTTGATTGCATTGTCAATGCCTAAAGCTTGAATATCTTTAGCAATTTCTTGGTTGTTTTGTGTAAGCGGATTCGTTACAGTATTTGATGTTACTTGTTTTGCAGGTTTAGTGTTTGTATCGTTTTGATGTCTAATAACTTGTGGTTCAGATTTTTGAGACACTTGTGTAACTGTTTGATGTTCTGGTGCTGAAATATTGGCAGTTGTTGTTTCTGTTTTAATTGTGTCTTTTTCTGTGTTTTTTTGAGCAACTTGTTCAACAGCTTTCTTTTCGTCAATCACTCTGACTTTTTCTGCCAATTCTTTGTATTCAGGCTTTTTAGCTAAACTTTCATTAACATCTTTTGTAACAACATCTCTATCCTCAAATTTTTGGGCATCCTCTTTCCATTGAGAAATAAATTCTGCTTTTTCATCCATTGTCATATTTGTGTTGTTCAAAGCACCTTGACCAATACCTTTTGCTGACGCTGTAAAGAAATCTTGATTTAAATATTCAGGAACTTTTTCACCGTTTTCAAACGCTTGACGTCTTTCCATATAACGAGTTTGATATTGTTGAACAGCGGTTGCAGATTTGTCAGCAACTGCTTCTGCTGTATATTCCTGTATTGTATTTGTAGAAGCTTTTTCTCCACGTTTGTATTGTGTTTTTAAAAGACCTTCTGTAAAATCCCAATCAGCCTTATCAGAAATTCTTGTTTTTTCAGCCTTATTAACTCTTGTTCTCTTAACAATTCTCAAGCCTTCTGTCATATCATCAGCCGGCAACATTGCAATAGCATTCAACCCTGTTTCAGAATCTTGTGTCGCAACTATATCATTAAAACGAGCTCTCATTATTAAGCGATATTCTTCATTTCTTTGTTGAATATATGCAGTTCTGTCTTTTTCCGGAATATTTTCTAATTCTTTTTGTAAATTCTTTTTAAATTTTAAGTATTGCTCCTTCGCATACCTATCCATATATTTTCGGCGTTTTTTTACATCAGCATTTTTAAAGTTTTTGCCTAATTCTTCATTAATATCACCGGCATTTTGTTCCAATTCATCATTTGTAATACCGGCTTCTTCTGCTTCTACCTTAGTTCTGGCAGCTTCAACTATAGCCTCGGTATTATCTGTTTGAGCGGACTTGCCATGTTTTTTTTGCAATTGGATAATTCTATCAATTTCATGCTCTACTAAAAGTAATATTCTAACTTGTTCTTTTTCCGGTAATTCTTCAAATTTTGTTTTTAAATCTTCAGCAATATAACCAAATCTTTGTTTTAATTTTGTAAAATCAAGATTATTTGCTCGACATTTGTTTTCAATTGATTGTCTTATCTGACCAATACTTCTTTGTGGTTGACCATTATTCGTAGGAGGAACTCCTATCGCTGGTTTATTTTTTATTGTGACAGTATCAATATTTTGAGGAACATTTTTTGTTTTAATTATTGGTTTTGATACAGCGTTAGCGGAAGTAGCTGATTTAACAGGTGGTGTTTCATCTACTCCAAGAGTTTTATATATGAAATTTTTAATTCCACTTAATATACTCATATTAATCCTCGATATATATATAAAGCATTTCTCTTGTATAAAATTGCTATAAAATTTCAATATGTAAAGAAATGTAAAGAAATATTTGAATTGTGAAATTATATCTTTTTGGAATACTTTATATCTATGTAAGATGAATAAATAATAAGGAGACAAAATTATGTCAACAAATATTAATGCAAATGTTTTAAAAAACTTTATAGTTAAAACATTTGGCGCAAATAAATTAACAAAAAATGAAGCTCAACGTTATGACATTGATGCTAATAAATATACAGAAGCTAATAAAGATGAGAATGCTTATCTAGAATTAGATGAAATCCTTGATGATAAGGATTTGTACGAACAATTTGCAACGATGTACGTTGAAGAACAAGATAAAGAGAATGAAGTAAATTCAGAGAAAGAAAAAGAAGAAGCGACTAAGGTACAAGACAAAGGCGAAAGCAAGGCTTAGAGATTTTAGAAAAATAAAGAAAAGAATTAAAAAACGAAACCTAGGTTTCGTTTTTTTTGTTTTGATAATGTAATAAATTTATCACAAACAAGGGACGCTCATTCACTCTCCTTACATAAGAGTTTTTGCATTACTTCTTTGCTATTGAGTTTTACTTATACGCTTGGAAGTATAGTGTGAAGAGTGTATTTGCAATGAATTTTTTGTCCACCAATTGAACTCACCTTATTTTTAGTGTAAACTTTTGTGTAGAGGTTATTATGACAGTTTTATATATTTATATCACAATATTCACGATTTTTTACACTATCCTTGCTCTTGCAAGCTTGAAATCATCAAAGAAAGTTAGAGACAAATACACTAACCGCGATTCAAATATTTGCGTTGTGGTTTACGCTTCAGGTAAGGTCGATACTTTAGAAAATTTGTTGAAGCAATTAAAAAATCAAAATTATCAAAAATCACGTTACACAATCTACGCGATTTTAGATAAGTGTGAAAGTCTTTCTGATGTTACACTTCAAACGGATTTGGATGTGAATATTATCAATATAAATAATTTAGAACCAATAGGAAAGAGTCAGGCGTACTCTATTCTGGCCGAAAAACTTTCAGAAGTTCAAAACCTTGATGCATACGTTTTTCTTGATGCAAAAAATTATGTTGATTCTGATTTCTTAACGAACGTTAATTATTATTTGAGCAAATATGATGTATTTATGCCGACTGTAAATTATATTGGCGAATACAAGGATTTAAAATTCTGGGATTGTGTAAGAGTAACATACTCAAGTTATGTTTCAAAATTTATTTACGCAACAAGAACACGTTTGGGTTTAACAAACTTAATTAATACAGATAATTTCGTTATCAAAAAAGATGTTTTAAATAGAATTGAATCTTTTGATTTTCAAGATAAAGCAGCGGAAGTAATTTACACACTTAAACTTGCGCAAGAAAAAATTGCCGTTGCTTCAATTGACGATTTGAAAGTTTATACGGAAATTGAAAATTATGACAACAGAATCCCATCACTTTCAAAACGTATCAATATTTTCAGAAGCAGCATTTCTCATTGCTCTAATTTTATGGCACAAGAATACGCTTGTTCACTTATTCAGCCAAATTTCTTATTCTGTTTGTTCGCTTATGCTGTGTTATTGAGTCATGCTTACACGTTCCCATTCTGGGTTGGATATTCAACTATTCTAATAACTTCAATAATATTAGTTTTGGCGTTTTGTATAAGCTTATTACACGCAAAAATCTACGCAAAAGAATATATTTATTTGTTCGCATATCCGATTTATTCAATTGCGCATGTAATCAAGAATTTCCCACCAATCAGAGGAACTAGAAGATTTATTAAAAATAGAAGTCGCAAACATAATATCGAAAAAATGGTTACAAATATTATTGTTACAGATGGCAGACGTGATTTTCAATGTCAATTGGAATTGATTTCAGATGATGGTTTAGCAAGGGTTAAATTTATAAACAAAGGCAAAACTTATACAACAAAGAATAATCATTTGCGAATGGTTGATGCGATTAGAGAATTGACAGAGAAATTGAGCGATTATGGCTTATCATTAAAAATTTGCCAATGTTGCAAATATTTTCAACCGCTTATTGATGGTTCTACAAACATGGTTAAAGGATGTTGCAAGTGTCAATTTGAAGGTCGCGTAGATGGCGATATAATTCCGACACTTGTTTGGAATACTTGCCCTAAGTTTGAAGAACAAAATGTAGTTAATTTGTTCTAATGTTTGTCAAACGTTGTATTTAGAATGGAATTTCTACGATAAATGTTGAACCATTGTTAACTTCGCTTATCAATGAAATTTTACCACCGTGGAGTTCTACTAATTCTTTTGTAATAGTCAAGCCAAGTCCTGTTGAGCTTTCTTTTTTTGTATAAGCACTATCAAGCTGAACAAATTTTGCGAAAATTTTTCCGTGGTATTTTTTATCAATTCCGATTCCGTTATCGTGAACGAAAATTCTAAAGCTTTCGTCATCAGCGTTTACTGTGATTTCGACTTCATCATTCTCAGGTGAGTATTTTATTGCGTTGCTCACCAGATTGTATAAAATTTGTTGAATCTTTTGATAATCTGCAAATACTTCAAAATCCGCATCCATATTCTTTTTTAAAATTATATTTTTCTTTTGAGCAAGCGGAGATAAAATGTTTGCAACTTCGTCTACTGCGCGAGAAATCCAAAATGCACTCTTTACAATTTTCATCGCGTTAGCTTCTATTTTTGACATGTCAAGAACTTCATTTATCATGCCAAGAAGATGAGTTGCTGAAACTTTAATATCATTCACATATTCTTCTTGTTTGGAATTCAAATTACCGTACAATTGAGTTCCAAGAATATCTGAAAATCCAAGAATTGAATTAAGCGGAGTTCTAAGCTCGTGTGAAATGTTTGCCAAAAACTCATTTTTAACTTTATCTGCTTCTAATATTTTTTCGTTCTGCTCTTTTATTGTTTTATAAGCGTTGTTTTTTTCGACAATTCCATCTTTTAAGGCTTTTAATTGGATTTTAAATACATTCGAAAGTTCTGCATCTTTTAGCAAATATGACATTACAGAAGCGATTGCATTTAATGCGTCTAAATCTTCTTGTTTATAAAAATTTTTTTCACGTTTAGACAATAATATAATGCCAAAAACGGTTGATTTGATAAATATTTTAGCGACTAAATATGATTTTTGAGAATTGCCGGCAAGTTCAACGATTTTGACTAAGTCGTTTGTATCATCGAGAATTTTGCCTTCTTTAGAAAATACAAATTTTTTCTGTTCGGTATTTATTTTAAACACAGAATTTATATCATAATTAGCGTGTTTTTTGTAAGTATGCTTGAGTTGTAAGCTGTCAGGATTGGCATAATAGATAAAAGCTTCATCAAAAATCAGAATTTTTTCTATTTTTCTGAATAACATCTTTTCATTGTTTAAATCGGTTTCAAACAATGAAGGAATCATTTTTAAAATTTTATCGGACGTAATTAAAGCCATATATCCCTTTTAATGATATAGAAATTTATTCTTTTTAGTATATTATATCAAAATAAAAACTAACCAACAAGTCCTACCAAACTTTCAATATTTATTGTAGAATAACTTTAGAGCAAGTAAGGAGTTTTATTTGATAGATAACAGTATATATGTTACGCGTCCACTACTACCGGATTTAGAGTCGGTAAACGAGGAATTGAAAGAAATTTGGGCTTCGCAAAAAGTTACGAATGCCGGCCCTAAGCACAATCTGCTAGAGGACAAATTAAGAGAAGAGTTAAAAGTTCCCAATGTTTCTCTGTTTAATAATGGAACTATGGCACTTTTAACAGCATTAAAAGCTTTAGATTTGCCATTTGATAGCGAAGTTATAACTACACCATTTACGTTTGCAGCAACGCCACATTGTATAAGTTGGAATGGTCTAAGTCCTGTTTTTTGTGATATAGAGCCGAATACGATGTGTATAAATCCGGATGAAATTGAAAAACATATTACTGAAAAAACTTCTGCGATTCTTGGTGTGCATGTTTATGGGTTTCCGTGTCAAGTTGAAAAAATACAAAAGATTGCAGACAAGTATGGTTTAAAAGTTATTTATGACGGAGCACATGTCTTTTCTACAGAAATTAATGGTGAAGGTATTGGCAATTTCGGTGATATAACAATGTTTTCTTTTCATGCAACAAAACTTTTTAATACAATAGAAGGGGGTTGTTTAAGTTATAAAGATGAAGCATTGAAACGTAAAATTTATAACTTGAGGAATTTTGGAATTAGAAGCGAAGAAGTTGTTGAAGATATTGGTATAAATGGTAAGATGAACGAAATTCAAGCTGTGATAGGGCTTTTGAATTTGAAACAATATCGCGATGAACAAGAAAAACGTAGAGTTTTGAAAGAGTTTTATGATTCTGAATTAAAGAACGTTAGTGGTATTCGAATTCTTGAAATGCCGGCAGGCACGACAAATTCATATCAGTATTATCCGATTGTAATAGAAGATGATTATCAATTAAGTCGTGATGAATTGTATAACAAATTAAGAACTGTCGGTATTTATGCCCGCAAATATTTTTATCCTCTTTGTTCAGATTATCTACCTTATAAAGATTTACCGTCCTCAAATCCAGAAAATTTACCGGTTGCAAATGAATATAAAAATCGAGTTTTGTGTTTGCCGTTTTATGGTTCATTGGAAAAAACTTATAGAATCAGGGTTTGTAAGGAGATAAAGAGTGTTTAGACCCAAAAAAGAGTATGATTTAATTTTAAGTTGTGGACAAGCTTGTAATTGTTCAAGCGCTTTGCGAAGTTGTGGTTTACAAAATCGTTCATATCCTTTTGATTGGCAATTAAAGGCTGATTTTGCAACAAAAGTGGAAATATTGAAGAATAGATTTGAACGTTATTTTGAATTGAAAGACTTAGAATTCGTAAAAATAGATAGTTTAAATGATAATAACATGGTTGTAAAAAATAACTATACAAATATTTTTTTTAATCATGATTTTTTCGTAGATAAAGGTAGTATTGAAACCCAATATCCAACAGTAAGAGAAAAGTATAACAGACGTATAAACAGAGTTTTAGAATTTTTAGATAAAAATGTAACAAAAAAGGTTTTGTTAGTCTATTATGAGAGACCTGTTTTGGATGAGTCAGATGAGAAAGAGAAATATTCTGTTCAAGATTTTAATTCTATGATTAATGAGCTAGAAAAGATATATCCTCACACCATATTCAATATTCTATATGTAAAATCTAGTGATAAAATGTTTCCTAATAAAATTAAGCTGGAAAATTCGCGTAATAAAAAGATAATGCTTGCAATTACTTATAATAGATATAAAGTTAACTTGGATGGGTATAAAAACCATTATAAATACTTGATTAAGGTCTTAACTATATATAACATAAGATATAAATATGGAACAAATACACATCTTTTGGTTAATAAACTCAAGTTTCTGTTTAGTATATATTTTATATGATTTTTATTATCGTTGAAAAGAATAATAAGTAATAATTATGTTATAATGTAAAAAATTTATTTAATAATAGAGGGTATAAATGATAAAGTTTTTTTTACGGTTAATGCATTTAGAGATTTTTCTAAAAGTAAATTTAAAGTATTATATAAAAAATTTTTTTAAAACAAAATTTAATCAGAAGTATGATTTAGCAATTATTGATAGTAAATTTCCATTAGAAAAACCGTTGGGTTTTAGAAATACTGAAATTAATTTTTTATTAGATAATATAAAACATTCTACTGCATATACTATGTTTCCGACAGCACCAGGAGAAAAAGCTTTTTTTACTAATATATATGGTAAGATATATTTTGAATTTAAAAGAAGTTTCAAAAAGTATTTTAAATATTATCCAAAACATAAAAATAGAAAAATTGAGTATTTACCATTTAGTTTGAGGAATAAGCTTGTTTATTGTTATTTTTTAGCTGAAACGTACATATTATTACCATATTTGAATAAAAATAAGTTACCATTTATATTTGTTTTATTTCCCGGAGGATTTTTTGGTATAGATAATGAATCTTCCGAAGCGATGTTAAGGGAAATTTTTGCATCTCCTTATTTTCAAAAAGTTATCGTTTCTGAATCAATCGCAAAAAGATATTTATTAGAAAAAAATTTATGTAAACAAGAAAATATTATAGAATTATATGGAGCTCATCCGCCTTTTACAAAAGAAGAAGTTGCTAAAAGACAAAAAATATATTATCCAAAAGATAAAAAAACAATAGATATTTGCTTCTGTGCATTTAAACATTCACCAAAAGGGTTTGATAAAGGTTATGATTTATATATAGAAGCTGCAAAAAGACTAGCTCCTAAATATCCTAATTTAAGATTTCATGTTATTGGTTCTTTTAATGAAAATGATATAGATATTACGAGCATAAAAGATAAAATTTTCTTTTATGGTGTGTTATGTGCAAAAGAAATAAAAGAAGTATATTTAGGGATTGATATTTTTCTTGCTCCTAATAGACCATCAGCTTTATATAAAGGAAGTTTTGATGGTTTTCCTCAAAATGGTACATCAATTTTTTGGGGATGTACTATATTAAATACAGATGAATATAAAACAAATACTCATTTTACAGATGGAGAGGATGTTGTAATTATAAAGCCCGAATTAAATGATATTTGCGAGAAATTGGAATATTTAATTAATAATATGGACAAATGTTATGAAATCGGACGAAAAGGGCAAAAAAAATTCTTTGAATTAGTTGAACCTAAAAAAAGAGGAGAAGCTATTTTGAATATTATCAATACAACGTTGAATGAGATTAATAAAAAGACGAAAATTAAATAAAAATATTTTAGAAAATATTAATAGGCAGGAGAAAAATTAAATGAGGATTTTTATTATTGGTTAATGTTCACTTCATTGGGGAAGAATGGAGAATGGGAATATCGGTAATTATTATATAGTAGAACCACTTATACGAGAGTTGCATAGAGTTTTTCCAGATGCTGAAATTGTTACTACAATGCAAATGACTGAACGATTTCAAAACGCAGAAAATGTTACGGTTTTACCAATGAATTTATATTATGCTTGGAATGATGATGATTTGAGTATTGCTAAAAAAGAATATGAAATTGCTAAAGAATACGCAAATACAGGTGTATTAAAAACTAAAACTCCATTTATCGAAGAAGTTTTAAAAAGTGATATTGTATTGGATTTATCCGGTGAATTGTGGTCGTCTACGCATGCTGATTTAGTCGGTAAAGATAGATTTGAAGTAGGTGTCCTTAAAGATAGAATTGCACAGTTGTTAGGTAAAAAGACAGCTCTTGTTGTGTCTGGAGAAGGACCTTTTTCTGAGGCAACATTGCAATTAGCAAAAGAAACTTTAGAAAATTTTGATTTAATTTTGAATAGAGAAGCTGAATCCGAAAAAATATTGAAGCGTGAATATGGAATAGATACTTCTAATGTTATTTCAGGTGCTTGTTCTTCGTTTTTATTTGAAGCCGAAAAAGATGAAAATATTAAACAAATATTAGAAGATGAAAAAATTGTTATAAACGGAGATAAGGCGATTGGTTTTATTCTGTGTGGTTTTAATATGTTACAAGGACCTTATGATATGAAAAATCGTCCTGATGAAGACTTTTATATTTTTGCTGAGGCTGTAGAATATATTGTCAATCATTTGCATAAAAGAGTTGTTTTAATGTCGCATTCAAATGGTTTTGAACTTCCGCCAAACTTTAAATTAATTAATGGTAGAGATTATTATATAGCAGAACAACTTTATAGAGTTTTAAAAACACGTAATAAAATAGATATTAACAATGTTCATTTAATTTCAAAACCTTACACTCCTTGGCAAACCAAGGCAATGATAAGAAATTTGGAGATGCTTGTTACAGGTCGATTACATGCATCTGTTGCCGGGGTCTCTGAGTGTGTCCCAACAGTTGTTATGATGTACGGACATGGACCAATTTCGCATAAAACAATAGGCTTTCATTCGATATCTGGTACGACAGATTATATAGCTTATCCTCAAAAGAAAAATGATATAATTAGTAAGATTGATTATTGTTGGAATAATAGACAAGCTTATAGAGAGTTTTTAAAAATTAAAATTCCGGAAGTTCAGAAAAAAGTACATATGATGTTTGATATGTTATTAAAATTGTCGAGGTAAAATATGAAAGTAGCAATAATGCAACCTTATTTTCTTCCTTATCTTGGATATTTTATTTATAAACGGTTCACCGCCAGTTATAGAAAACGTACCAATTTTATCTACTAAACTAAAAAATCTTGCAAGAATTTTTTTTGCATTTTCGTATGATAAATCTTTTGGATTTTTATAGTAAGGAATGTATGCTAAACATAGTTTACATTTTAAGGTGCATTTTGATGTAATTTTAAAAGTTGTACGTTTTAAATAAGTTTCTTGTGTTGTATTCTTATTGCTCATGATAAAATAATACTACAAATTTTTTAGAGAGTGTATATGAAAAGAAAAACTTTAGTTTCAATTTGTTGTTTGTCATACAATCATTCTAAATTTATTCGAAAATGCTTAGATAGTCTTTTAATGCAAAAAACTAATTTTGATTATGAAATACTTATTCATGATGATGCTTCTAATGATGGTAGTGATGAAATTATTAAAGAATATGTGCAAAAATATCCTAATATTATTAAACCTCTTTTTGAGTCTGAAAATATGCACTCCAAAGAAGTTGCTATTTCAAAAACATTTAATTTCCCTAGAGTTCAAGGTAAATATGTTGCGATGTGTGAGGGGGATGATTATTGGACAGATGAATATAAATTGCAAAAACAAGTCGATTTTATGGAAAAAAATTCGGAATATTTAATTTCATTTCATAAAGTACAAAAGATTTTTGAAGATGATTCTCAAAAATCTGAAACCTTTCCTACTCAAAATCTGATTGATTGCGGATTTAATTTTTTAAACTTATTAGAATGTAATTTTATTCAAACCAATTCAGTTTTATACCGTTGGAACGACAGCATTGTAAAGAATTTACCTGATAATATTCTCCCAGGTGATTGGTATTTACATTTGTTGTTTGCAAAACAAGGAAAAATTCATTTTATTAATGAGACAATGGCTGTTTATCGAGTTAATGCAGGCGGAATTTGGGGTGGTAAAAAGCATGAAGAAAGGTTAGTGAAATATCCGTTTAAAATA
>CAKVJE010000013.1 GCA_934754735.1 uncultured Candidatus Melainabacteria bacterium | reverse complement strand
TTCACCTTCCGTCTTACCTGACGTCGTAGTTCACATTATATGCATAATGCTTATTAAGTTTTCAATTTTGGCTTTTGTGAGAGGTAAACCCCACACCCGAATTTCTAAGTTTCGCAAAGCTCAACTTGAAATTCTTCCCTCTCCCTCAAGGGGTGAGGGGATTGAAGTTATAATTTTACTTCAATATCTACGCCTGCTGGTAAGTCTAATCTACTCAATTCTTCAGTTGTTTGTTGAGTAGGTTCGTAAATATCGATAATGCGTTTGTGCGTACGAATTTCGAAGTGTTCTCTTGACTTCTTGTCTACGTGTGGTGAACGCAATACACAATAGATACGTCTTTTTGTAGGTAAAGGAATAGGACCTGCTACTTTAGCGTCTGTTCTTTTTGCTGTTTCTACGATTTTTTCAGCTGATACGTCAACTAATTTATGTTCGTAAGATCTTAAACAAACTCTAATTCTTTGTCTTTTAGCTGTTGTCATTTTTCATTCCTTTATTTTATGTCTTTTACACAAATAATCCTCAAAATGCAGTCAAATCAATGACCACAAAGAGATTATGCTATTCTTTCGACTATAGCATAACAATCGTAAATCAAACATAAAATAGTGTCAACAAAGGCTTGAGATTTGCTTTAAGATTTTACAAAAATTTACAATTTTACCTCATTTTTGTAACAGAATGTAAATTTTCTCTTTTTAGAAGAGCAATTTTTTAAAGTGTAAATACTTTATATATACATACGACTTAATTTTTATAGATAGGAGAAACAGCATGAGCGACAATACAATACAATACAATACAATACAATACAATACGTTATCGTACATAGGCACAATTAGCAAAAAATATTATGCTGGGGACACTCGAAATAAACAATTCACAAACAAAGAAGACACAAACATAGACATAGACAAATGGAGAACCGGCTTTGATGTTATAGACACCAATAAAGATGGAAAATTGTCTGCTGAAGAAATTTGCAATTATCGCGATAAAGAAGTGTCAAGTCTTCTAAAAGAACCTCTTATTTATTTCAATAAAAACATTGTCCAAAATTTAACAAAAATATACTCATATCACAAAAATACACAAAAATATCGTCAAGAATTAGCAAAAAAAAATACGAATAATAACTTATAATAAGAGCGGACTTGAATAAATATAATACCACAAGCTCCAATTGTAACAAAATGTCAAATAAACCTACTTTTATAATATCTAATACTTGAAAATTAAATTTTAGCATAATATCATGTATTTGGTCGAAAAATTCAAGTTTGGAATCTTGAACAAAGAAAGAAGGTTTAAAATGAAAAACGGAATCCATCCAGATTATAAAAAAACTGTTATCAAATGTGTTTGCGGTAACGAAATTGAAACAGGTTCTGTTGTAGACGGTCTAACAGTTGAAATTTGTTCTAACTGCCACCCATTCTACACTGGTCAACAAAAAATTCTTGACTCTGAAGGACGTGTTGAAAGATTCAAAAAACGTTACGGAACAAAATAGTTTTGTTAAGATTTTACAAAAAGAGAAGCCTACGGGCTTCTTTTTTTGTATACATAAATATAATCTGTGCTATAATCGGCTTATGAACAATTTTTCAAATCCGACTGAGCTATTAAATATATTTACATCTGAAAATGCTGATTATACAGAGCTACAGAATTTGGCAGAAAATTTAATGCCTAATATTTCTGCAATTCATGTTAATCAAGACGGACGCAAATATATGTCAATCACGCAATGTATTTTGGATTGTTTAAAACGTATTTATGGATTTTCTTCTAACGAATGGGTCGCAGAGAATAAACTTAAATATGAGCTTAAAGAAGGTCAAAAACCTATAAACTTTACTCGAATTAGCGGAAAAGGCGAGCTCTGTCTTTATAGCATGATTAATTTTGACCAAATAAATTTTGATAAAGAATTAGAATTTGCCGACGAATATGAAGTCGTTAAAAAACCTAAGCAAAAAGAAGTTATTAAACCAAAAGAAGAAGAGGACGAAACTTATTTAAAAATATTAACACTTCTAAAAAATGGCGAAAACGTTTTCTTGACAGGCTTTGCCGGAACAGGAAAAAGTTACATTCTAAACAAATTAAAAGAACATTTTAAAAAGAAATTAACCATTACAAGCACAACCGGAATTGCTGCAGTTAACGTAAAGGGTCAAACATTACATTCTTGGGCAGGAGTTGGACTTTGCAGAAATACGGTTTTTAATACCGTAGAAAAAATCAAAAAACGTCCGACACAATATAGACAAATTATGAATTGCAAAATTCTAGCTGTTGATGAAATTTCAATGCTTAATATTGAGGCGTTTGAATATATTAATGAAGTTTTGCGCGCGGTAAGAGAATGCAACGACCCGTTTGGCGGAATTCAAGTTATTTTTATCGGCGACTTTTTTCAGCTTCCGCCTGTAGAAAAAGAAGGCGAAATTAGGCGTTATTGTTTTGATTCTCCGGTTTGGAAAAATTTAGGGCTTAAAAATGTTGTACTAAAGAAAAACTACAGGCAAAACGAAGAAAGTTTTATCACAGCACTGGCGCACATGAGAGAAAATTGCCTTGAAGTAGAGGATGTAGAACTCCTTAAAACTCGTTGTGTAGAAGATGAAGATTCAGATATTTTACATATTTTTTCAACTAACGAAGAAGCAAACAGATATAATTTGGCAAAGTTCAACATGATTGAAGAACCTGCAAAGATTTTTTATGCAGAAGACGGAGTTTATCGCGGAAACCGACTTATTACGGATGGATTTACGGAAAGCGAAAGTTATATTTTAGAAATCTTTTCTAAAAATTGCAGGGCGGAAAAAGAGATTGCATTAAAACTTGGCGCAAGAGTGATGTTACTTGTAAATATGGATTTCAATAAAGGCTTAATAAACGGTGCTTGCGGTGTGATTGAAGGTTTTGGAGATGATGCAATAAGTATAAAATTTGATAATGGTGTTGTTGCAAGTATTCCAAAAAACAAGTTTGAATATTTTTACAATGACCGAGTTGTCGCTGAGAGAATGCAATTCCCGTTAAAACTGGCCTATGGTATTACAATTCATAAATCTCAAGGTATGACACTTGATAGACTTGTTGTTGATTGCTCAAGAATTTTTGAACGCGGACAATCTTATGTTGCAATGAGTCGTGTTAAGACGCTAGAGGGACTTTATTTAAAGAATTTTGAGCCTGAAAAAGTTTTGGTTGATAATCGTGTTGCAGAATTTTATGAGAATTTGAAAGAAGTTGGCGATGTTCAACCGAATAATTTAGCATTAGAATTTGAATTTGAAGAAGAGAAGGAAAAAGTTTCTGTAGAAGAAGCTAAAAATATTGTATTGGAATGCGTTACCACATTTAGCGGACAATATGGAAAAAGCGGATTTGCAAAAATTCTTGCAGGAAGCAGACAAATTAAAGACAACGGTTATAACGAAAATGTAACTTCTTCAAAATTTCTCGGAGCTTTAGCCGGTTGGCGTCAAAAAGCGATTGGCGAATTAATTGATACGCTTGTTGAGAACGGAGATTTAAGAGTTACAAAAATTAGCTTTGGAAGACCTGTTTTGAGTATTAAAAAATAACAAACATTGCGAAATCTTACACAATTTGTTATCATGAAAACAAGAATTACAATTGATAAGGCGTGTTATGCCAAAAAAGAAACTCAAAAAAATCACTCTCGAAAATTACCTCAATTATTATTATTATGATATTCCATACGAGGGTAAAACATCTGCAGGTAAGCCTTTAAGAAGGCTAAAAAACATTACTTGTCCTTATCGCGGGGTAAAAATCATTCCAACGGAAACAATTAAGCCGTTCGAAAAAGGCTTGACCAAATGTCATACTGCCGAAGATACAATTCTGTTATTAAATAATTATCAAGATTTTATGTTGCCTATAGAAAAAGCTATGTTTGCAATTTTTAAGGATTTTTCTCTATTAAATCCGGATGATAATTTGCAGAATTGCTTGCAGATGATTAAGACAAATTGTCTTACGAAATTAAAATTAGAAGAAATGGAAGTGCTGGACGACGTAGATTATTTAACAAGAAAACTCTCTCCGCAAACGGCTTTAAAAATCCGCTCTAAAACAACAAAATGCAGACAGATTATTCTGGCAAACTCAAAACACGATACATTCAAGCGAAAAACTTTTTTGAGCTCTTTAGAAGAAATTATTCCTAATCAAAACGAACGAGAAATTTTTAATGATATAAAAAATAAAGCGCTTTTTCTTCCGACATCAGAAAGCAGCAGAAACGCATTTGTCGTAAAGTATTCCAAACGCCAACAGACAGAAATTGTAAGACGTATTTTTATCGCATCTACAGGTTCTATTGAACATATCACACCGGCTTCTGCAGGTGGATTGAATACCATGGGAAATTTTCTTTTAACTTCAGCTAGCGGGAATCGTTATCGCGAGAATATGCCGCTTTGTGAATATATAAAAAGATTTCCTAAAATTCCTCAATACACACAAATTTACATTGATGATATAGTAAAAGCAATCCACGAAGGCAAACTTCAAGGCAACGAAACATATCCTTATAAAATTAAGAAAAAGTTGTTTGAGGAATCAGCAGGACGCATCATGCTTAGCCTTTCGGGATACAAATATTCGGAAGAAGAGGCTGCGCAAGCAGTAGAAGAGTATGAAAACCGTTGGAAATAAATAGAGGAAAAAAGTTTGTACCAAACAATCGGAGAATATTTAGAATATTTGGAGCTGGAAAAAGGGCTTTCGCAAAATACGATTGATGCCTACAGGCGTGATTTATCTGATTTTGCGCAAAGCATTGAAGATATTAAATCAATAAGCCGAATGACAATTAATTCTTATGTTAGAACTCTTAGAGAAAGAAAACTCGCTCCGACTAGCGTTATTCGAAAGGTTGCGTCTTTGAGAGGATTTTTTAAATGGGCAACCTCATCAGGAATTCTGGATAAAAACCCTGCTGCGACTTTAGAACAGCCGAAAACTCCTCAAAGATTGCCAAAAGTAGTTTCTGTTAAAGAAATTGATGAGATGTTGCATAATAATTTAACTCCGCTTGAACATGTAATTATGGAGTTGCTTTATAGCTGCGGATTAAGAGTCTCTGAGCTTGTTAATCTTAAAATAAACGATATAGATTTATCATCAAAATACGTCCGCTGTTTTGGTAAAGGTTCAAAAGAGCGCATAATTCCAATCGGCGAACAAGCAAAATTTGTTATCAAAGAATTTTTACCAACAAGAGATTTTTTGATTAAGAAGTTTGGTTTGACTACTAAAAATCTTTTGATTAAAGATAACGGGAAATTTGTTACACGCCAAGATATTTATAGTTTTATCCACAATCAAGGCAAATTGATTCATAAAAATATTTCACCACACACTCTAAGACACAGCTTTGCAACACATTTGCTTGAAAACGGTGCAGACTTGAGAGTTGTACAAGAACTCTTAGGGCATAGCGATGTTTCAACCACTCAATTATATACTCATATCAGCAAAAAACGTCTGAAAGAAGTATATTTTGCAATTAATAAATGATTATTCTTCAAAATAACTTGCGCAAGAAGTTGCTGTTTCCCATACTGAAATCTTTGAAACCTGAACAATTTTTTCTTTTAATTTGTTATATATAAACATTGCAATCATTTCACTTGAAGGACTTTCGTTTTCAAAGAATGGTAGTTCGTTAATATCTTTGTGATCTAATAAATCAAGAACAGCTTTTAATTCTTTTTTCAAAACCTTATAATCTACCAAAATATTACTTTTATCTAAAGTTTCGCCTTTAACGTAAGCTTCAACCAACCAGTTATGTCCATGTTGATTTTCACATTCACCATCATAATTTAATAAGTGGTGTGCGGCTGAAAAATATAATTGTGCTTTTAATTCAAACATGTCTTTTCCTTTTTAGTTGTTGTCGTGTTGAATGAAAATTGTTCAACACGACCTACTTTTTTTTCAAATTTTTGTTGGGTTGAAAACCCAACCTACATTTTAACAACAAACTTCTGCAAGCCTTACAAGAATTTTATCAGTAATAACTTTAATGTAATCCTTATCAACCATGCCGTTAATTATACAATCTGCAATTTGATAAGTAGGTCTTATGTATTGCTGCGCAGTTGCGTTCACATCTTTAAACTGCAAATCAGCCGCTTCGCCTGTTTTACCGCGAGAAACAGCACGCTTGTACCAACGTTCTTTAATAACTTCGATTGGAGTGTAAACGTAAACTTTTACATCCATAATATCACGTACTTCTTCATTTAAAACGTATAAACCTTCGGTAAGAATCACTTTAGCAGGCTTTTTAATGTCACCTTGCGGATTTGAAACACAAGTTACAAAATCATATTTTGGAGAAACAATTGTTTCACCTTGTTTTAAACCTAACAAATGTTCACGCATAAGCGCTAAATTTATTACTTCAGGAGTATCAAAACTAAAACCTGTTTTAAATAAAGCGTCATAACTTCCGGCTTCTTGAAGTTCTTTTGAAGTGTCTTTGTAATAATCATCTTGACGAATTACAGTATAAATACCTTCTTTTTTATCACGAACAACTGCTTCAATCGTGTTGTCAACAAAAACAGTTTTGCCTGAAGCACTTTCGCCTGTTATACCGATAAGAAATGTTTTTTTCTTTTCTTGAACAACTTTGCGCGCAATATTCAAAATAAAGTCGTCAGCAACTTTTAAGAATAGTGGTTGTTCTTCTTTCTTATCCTCTTCAAGAATTTCTTTCAAAGTATCTACAATACTGGATATGAGTTCCATATCCAAACGACTTGAGTAAAAATTATAATTTGTTAGTTCAAAAGTATCCACCATAAATCCGTCCTTAATTCATTATTACATTGTATAGTAAATAACAAAAAATTGCTCATGATTTCATGTCAATTGTAACGAAAATTTACGATTTAAAAACGTTATAAGTAGAAGTTAGAAAGATGCACTATTTTCTTCTAAATACTCTTTAACCAAATTTATTGGAGTCGCAAAACCAATACCGATATTTGATATATTATTATCCGGATTATAAATAGCCTGATTGATACCTATAACATCGCCATTTGTGTTCAACAAAGGCCCGCCTGATGAACCGGGGTTAATTGCGGCATCAGTTTGAATTCTATTTTTTGTGTAATCTATCCTTGATACAATTCCTTGCGTAAGCGTTCCGCTAAATCCAAACGGATTTCCTATTGCTAAAACTTTTTGTCCAACTTTAACTTTAGAAGAATTACCAAGTTTAACAGTTTTTAAATCCTTTTTTGCATCAATTTTAAGAAGCGCAATATCCTTATTATTTCCTAAATGTTTTAAAACCTTGGCATCGTAGTTTTGGCCATTACTCATTGTAACAACTACAGTTTTCCCTATATCAACAACATGCGCGCTGGTTAAAATTACACCTGATTTATCAATAATGCAACCTGTACCGCAAGATAAACCGTCCGGAATTTGCGAATCTACGGTTACAATAGCCGGATTAATTTTTTCATAAATACTTACCGGATTTTTTTCGACTTTTCCAAACGCAAAAACCGGTGAAGATATGAATACAAGTAAGATTGCACTAATTATTTGTTTTTTCATTGCGCCTCCTTGTTTAATAAAATTTTGGCAAAATTTATAGCTTAAAACAATTACCCTTATTAATTTCGAGCGGTTATGTATTGCCAGCTTTTAAATTTTAATGTATAATAAACTCGATGTTATATCACAATCGACACAAAAGGAGAAAAATATGTCAAGAATCGAAAGTTTTAAAAGAGCTTTAGCTGAAAAAAGAGCAGTAAAAATTATTGCAGGTATTGATAATTTTAACGTTGAAAGCGTAAAAAAAGTTGTTAAATCAGCTTCAAACTCAGGCGCAAGTGCTATTGATATTTGTGCAAATCCAGATATTATTGCAATGGCAAGAAGCATGACTGAATTACCATTGTTTGTTTCTTCAGTAGAACCTCAAGAATTGGCTCACGCTGTAGCTTTAGGCGCTGACGCTGTTGAACTTGGTAACTTCGATGCATTATACAAAAAAGGTCAAACTTTCACAGCTTCTCAAGTTTTAAGCCTTGCTAGAAGAACTAGAGAATTAGTTGGTGATGATGTATTTTTCTGTGTAACTATTCCTGGCGAATTAGAAATCGGCGAACAAGTTGAATTAGCTCGTGATTTAGAAAATCTTGGTATTGACTTAATCCAAACAGAAGGTCATTTCTCTAACGAAGCTCCTTCAAACGGCGTTAGAGGTTTGGTAGAAAGAGCTGAATTAACTATTTCTAATACAATTGAACTTTCAAGAAATATTGAATTGCCTATTATGACAGCAACAGGTATTAACCCTACAACTGCTTCATTGGCATTTGCAGCAGGTGCTTCAGCTATCGGTTGCGGTTCTTGTGTAAACAAATTGGATTCAGAAATTTCTATGTTAGCAGTTTCAAGAAGCTTGGTAGAAATCGCTGAACGCAATGCTCAATATGTTGTTGAATTAGTTTAATTCAAAAAGTATTTTTAAAATATTAAAAAAGCAGGGTTACATTTTGTCACTCTGCTTTTTTATGCTACAAATTAAAATATAATTTATTAAGTTCTGCTAATGTCATCGCTCCGGTTCGTTCTTCTTCAAGCTTTTGCTTTTCTTGTGTTTCTTTTGTTGCTTCAAGTGGTTGAACCTGAATTGATTGCTTTTGTTCTTCCTCTTGTTTTGTCTGAATTTTTTCAATTAATTCTGTTTTAAGCTGTTTTAACTTAGCTGCGTCTGTGTTTTTATTGCCACTAGGTGTAATTCCCATTTGCATGAGCTCTCTAAGTATTCTCAAATACTCCGGATCAGAAGTTGAACTTATTGCTCCAACTGGGTTAATCATTTTTACTCCTTCATTGTAAAATTTTATTACCTAAGTGATATACTTTATAGTTCCACTAATTAAACGATTTATAACA
Source organism: uncultured Candidatus Melainabacteria bacterium (assembly GCA_934754735.1). GTDB lineage: Bacteria > Cyanobacteriota > Vampirovibrionia > Gastranaerophilales > Gastranaerophilaceae > CAG-196. Next base: position 21,242 of record CAKVJE010000013.1, on the reverse strand, counting down.
TTTGTATATAAACATCTTTACAAAAGTTCATACATGAGTTAAAATTAAGTATAACGCGTTAATATTTTGTTACAAACTGGCAATAAAATTTGTTTAGAGTTTTTATTTAAAATATAATGTTAGGGTGTAACAAATTTACAACCCAATAAAATATACATAGAATGAAATTAGGAATCCTGAAATTATGAAGAAACAGATAAGCTATTTGCTCACAGTTTTATGCCTATTCGCTGTAAACAAAGCGATTGCTGACCCCATGGCAGGAACAACATTACCTGCTAGTGCACAAGCTTCTTTAGGCGGATATAACCCTGGAGCTTACAACACTACCGAATTACAAAATACAAATCACTATGAAATCAACAAGAGTTACATCCAATCTTTTGATGATGTAACTAAAGATGAAGAAATTTACGATGCTTCTGTAGAAGAAAACCAAGCTAGAGAAGGTATGTTATACAACCCTCACTTCTTGTTACAAAAAATTAATTTTGAAGGCAATACAAAAATTTCCTCAGACGAACTTGAGAAATTAGGTTTGGAAGTTCTTGGTGAAGATGTTTACTTTGATGAATTATTAGAAGTTTGTCAAAAAGTAACAAACTTATATAGAGCTAAAGGTTATTTGACTTCTTATGCAACAGTTCCTCCTCAAAGAATTGTGGACGGTGTTGCAACAATTAAGATTATTGAAAGTAAAGTCGGTGAGCTTAATATTGATGGTGAAAAATGGACTCGCGAATGGTATTTAAGACATATCATTATGGGCAAAGCTGGCTTGAGAGAAGGCGATGTATTTAATGCTAAAAACCTTCAAAGAGCAATGAAAGAAATCAATAGAGAAGATTATGTTCAAGTTCAAACAGAAGTTGAAAGACAACAAGAAGGTGATGAAAATACTGCAATCACTTTGAATGTTAGAGATAGATTCCCTGTTAATTTGAACTTCTCTTATGATGACTACGGTCGTTCATATACAGGCGCTCAAAGAGTTTCATTCCTAGTTGGTATGGATAACTTAACGGGTTTGGGTGATAAAGTTTATGGCGGTACAATTCTTTCATCCGGTGCGACTGGTTGGATGGCCGGTTATTCACTTCCTGTTTCATCTTACGGAACAAGATTATCATTCGATTTTTCTGATTCACACGTAAGATTGGGCGGACCTTATAAATCATTAAACGTTAAAGGTAACGCACAAAGTTACTTCTTTAAATTAACCCAACCATTAATTCAAACAGCTAAGTCTGATTTGATTTTCTATACAGGTTACGATTATGTTAACGCAAATACATCTGCTAATATTTCAGGTAATCCACTTAGATTATCAGATTACAACTTGAATGTATGGCGTTCCGGTTTATACGGCATGACGGATGATAATTATGGTCGTTGGATTGGTAACGTAGGCGTTGACTTTGGTATGGGCGGTGACGGACACGGTGCTATTCAAGATACAACATTCTTTAAAGTTAATGCCGGCGCAACCCGTGTACAAAGATTATTTGCAAGAAGTATGGGTATTGTAAGAGTTAACGGTCAATATTCACCAAACAAATTATTTGCAGCTGAACAAATGCAAATGGGTGGTCCTTACACATTAAGAGGTTACCAACCGGCTGAATTAATCGGTGACTACGGTGTTACAGGTACAGTTGAATACAGATTCCCTGTTCCATATTTGTACAAATTGATGCCAAAAGTTGATGAAAGATTAAAACTTGCAGTATTCTACGATTGGGGTTGGCTTGGTGAAAATGGTAACATTTATAATTACCCTCAAACATTCTTACATTCAGTTGGTTTCGGTACTTACATTAACTTTACTGATTGGTTAACTGCTCAAATCGGTGTAGGTTTCCCTCTAGGTCGTTCTTACAACGAAAATACTGCTAGATTCTACTTTAGTATAAACTCTGATTTAGACCGATTAATTCCACTAAGAAATCCTGAAAAATTATAGAAAAATATCTTTAATAATTCAAAAATGGGCGATTTTAAGTCGCCCATTTTTATTGCTTATTCTATTTTTCGTTAAAAAAAGATTAAAAAATTTCGATTTCGACATTTTTTGTATTAATATTTAAGTATAGAGTAAAAAGGACTTAATATGAAATACAAAGATTACTATGAAACATTGGGTGTAAGTCGTGATGCTGACGCGGCAACAATCAAATCTGCATACAGAAAGCTTGCACGTAAATATCATCCGGACGTAAATAAAACAAAAGAAGCTGAAGAAAAATTTAAAGATATAAATGAAGCATACGAAGTTTTGTCAGATAAAGCAAAACGTCAAAGATATGATAGCTTGGGTTCAAACTGGCAAGGTGGTGCTGATTATACACCTCCTCCTGGATTTGAAAACTTTAGTTTTAATTTTAACCAAGGTGGCGCTCAAAGTTTCGATTTTGGCGGAAGTGGATTCTCCGACTTCTTTGGCTCATTATTTGGTGACATGATGGGTGGAATGTCTGGTGCTCAGGGTGCAAACTTCGGCGGTTTTGATTTTTCACAAGCAGCTAGAGGTGGAGCGCAAACACATACCAGAAGAAGCGCACAGCAACCTAAATCTGAAGATTTAGATATAACAAAAAATTTAAATGTTACTGCTAGAGAAATTTTTGACGGAAAACCTATATCTGTAACTTTTACTGACATGGAAAAATGTCCATATTGTCATGGTGGATATTGCTCTCATTGTGGCGGAACAGGTATTATTTCAACTCCTAAAACAGTAAAAGTAAAATTACCAAAAGGAGTAACCGAAGGTAAGAAAGTTCGTCTAAAAGGCGAAGGAAAAACTGACGAATATGGCAGAAAAGGTGATTTATATCTAATAATTCATTTTAAAGATGCAGAATATGAATTTGATGGAGAGAATTTGATTAAAGAAGTTGAAATAACTCCACCAGATGCTGTTTTAGGATGTAATAAAGACATTGAAACATTACATGGAAAACTAAATATTAAAATACCTGCAGGTGTTTCAAGTGGTCAATCGTTAAGATTAAAACAAATGGGATTGCCCAAAGCTAATGGTTACGGAGACTTAACTGCAAAAATAAAAATTGTAATCCCTAAAAACCAATCAAAAGACATAATTGATTTGTATAAAAAAATCAAAGAACTAATGGATTAATATAAAAAAACTTACCATCAAATTAATCTCTCTCAATATCTATGCTATTAAAAATATAGAAAACTGGGAGAGATTAATTTTAATAATACTTTTCTTTAATATGTAACGATACATTACAAAATTTGAAAAATTTTAAACTCTTTGTTACAATTCTTAATAAAACGAGTCAAAAAAGGCAATTTTTTATGAGTTAAATACTTTATATATACATAAGAGATATTTAAACATAAGAGAGGCATAAGAAATGACAACTGAACAAAAGAGATTTACAGTAATTACTAACAAAGAATTTGTTAATCATAATGAGGAACGACATCGAACTTATCAGACAAACCCATTAAAAGAAAAGTTGATGAAGTTCACAAACGAAGAAGCAGGAAAGAAATTTGGAATTGAAGACTTGCTAAAATGGTAAAAGTTGTTGGTGTAAAACACACTGCGCAACAGAGCCTAAGCAAAAGTGACTAAGCGGAAAAGGAAAAAAGAAAAACAGAGGAAATGGTTTAAATGTACCAGATTAAAAACAGAATATACCCCGACTTTGACAAAACACAAAAAAGCGGGGTATGTAATTATTTAAGGGCGTTAGTGAAACAGAATTTGGGTTTAACTTATTCAGATATATTGGATAAGTTTCTTGAGGATGAAAAATATTATCTTGCTCAACACGCATCACGATTTCCATTTTTGGAAAATGTAATTGATGATAGGGATTTTTTGCGTGACACAGAAGAGTATATCAAAGAGTGCATTAAATATTATGAGTATAAAGAACGCCAGCGTCCAATAATTGAAGCAAACAAAGAATTTGAACGCAAGAAACGCAAATTTTTGCAGGAAGTAAAGATGTCAAAAGAAAAACCTACAAAAAAACAACTTTACTATTATGATAGATTATGTAAAAAATATTCTATAGAAAAAAAGAATGTGGAAGAGCTGTCTAAGCTTGATATAAGAGATGAGATTGAGAGAATTTTAAATGAACATTCAGACGATTACAAAAACCTTGATTGATGCGGGAATTGAGCCAAATGAGGCAATAAGAGAAATAAAAATGTTACTTGAACATTTTTGCAATTATACAGAACTTGATAAGTGCAAAGGTGTTGAATTAACAGACGAACAATTAGAAATTCTTAACAAAAAAGTAGAAAAACGTGCAAATACAAGATTACCTATTCAATATATTATTGGTGAAGCGTATTTTATGGGTGAATTTTTTAAAGTAACGCCTGACGTTCTAATTCCACGCGACGAAACAGAAATTCTAGTAACAAAAGCGATTGAACTAATTAAACAAAATTGTTTTGAGAAAGTTTTAGATATTGGCACAGGTTCCGGTTGCATAGCTTGTACAATTGCAAAAAAAACAAAGGCTACTGTTTTAGGAGTTGATATATCTTCTGATGCTCTAAGAATTGCACTTGACAATGTAACAAGACTAGGAATTAACAATCGAGCGGTTTTTAGAAAATCTGATTTATTTTCAAAAGTGCGTGATGAAGAAAAATTTGATATGATAATTTCAAATCCACCTTATATTCCACTTGGAACAATACTTTCAGATGAAGTTAATTATGAACCGCAAATTGCTTTATTTGCAGATGAAAATGGTTTAAGATTTTATAGAGAAATTGTTACTCATGCGCCGGAATATTTAAAACCAAACGGTTATCTGCTGTTTGAACTTGGCATTGGCGAATCTGAATCAGTAAAAGAATTTATGAAAAAAGATTTTACGGATATTGCTGTAAAAAAAGATTTGGCGGGTATTGATAGAATAATTTACGGCAGATTGAAGTAATTTTGAATAAATGTTTGACTTATGGATTATTTTATATTAAGATAAATTCTGTTGATATTTATGTCAGCAAAAACAAAATGACAACTAAATAATCCGCTTGCCCTTGTGGCACTCTGCCGAACAAAAGTTGACTCAATGTCAAGTTTTGTGAGAGGGGAGGTAGACCAGTCTACCGATTCCGCCGCAGAGAAAAATGATAATTAAATAATCCGCTTGCCCTTGTGGCGGAATCGGTAGACGCGTTGGACTTAAAATCCAATCGGGGTTCACCCTCGGTGCCAGTTCAAGTCTGGCCAAGGGCAATTTAAAAAAGACTTTCCAATTTGGAAAGTCTTTTTTTATTCGTTAATATTTATAATTAACCACGCGCAATAAATATTAATACTCATTCCTAACTCTTGCAAATTTTGTATTCGCATAAAAATATTTTAAAATTTGATATGCATTATATCCGCGCTTTGCAAGATTATTCGCACCATATTGACTCATACCGACTCCATGCCCGTTCTTTTTTATGCCTTCATCAAAAGACGGTACTGATTTTAAGAACGGCAAATCTCTTGACCAAACTTGACCGCCAGTATTCGTTCTTCCTCCGGCAGAAGCTGAATAATAAGCAGGTACTATTTTACCTTGGCAAACAAGAACTATATTTGCAGTCTCAGTAACAGCATCATTTGTATTTGATTTTTCTGCGCTTGCTCCACCATAAGCCTGATCTTCCGGAGTATCTTTTAAATCATATCCGTATTTTGCACGTTTGCCTTTATTCGCAATAGCGTAACTTCTAGCAGCAATTGCTTGCGCTTTATGTGCTTCATGTTCCCAACTTGAAGGCATTTCTGAAGGCACAACTCCTTGCAGATATTTTTCCATAGGAATATCATTTATAACGGTTAATCCTAAACCGTCATTTATAACTTTAAAATGCCCTCTGTACCATTTTCTTTTAACACTTACAAACCCGTTTGGCTCCGGTTTTATAACAATTTTATTAGCATTCATTTTTTTCCATTCGCCATCAACTTTTATTGCGATTACTCCTCGATAAGGTTTCATTTCATAACCTTTCATCTTTTCCATTACAAAAATCAATTTATTTGTATCGCAATTTATAATATCAGCTTTCGTTGAAGCACCAATAAATGTTCTGTTTACATGAGTTTGAAGCCCTATTTTTATTGCAAAACAAGGACTAATAAAACAAATAAATGTTAAAATCAGTATTAAAGTTCTTCTAATCCCCATAATATTAATATTATACATCCGTAAATCTTTTATTTACAGCCACAGCAACCGCTATTGTCAAAATTTTCTTTATTTTTAGCGCAAAGTATGCATTTTTCTTGCATTTTTCCGTTTTCCAAATACTTGTGAAAACTCTTAACCCACTTTGGCTCTTTACAGCTACACTTTTGCATAAAAGTTAAGTATTCAATAAATCTTTCTAACACGTCATTTGGCATTGAAAATTCCATTTTTGACGCAAAATTCTCAATATTATCTGCATCTAACATCAGAACTTCGAACAAAAATTTTGCAATTATTTGATGTCGCAAAATCTTCTTTTCTGCAGCTTCAATACCTTTTTGCGTAATTTTAATCGGATGATATGGTTTGTAATCTATAAATTCTTTTGCTGCAAGCGTTTTAATAGCCTCGGAAGTTGAAGCACCACCTATGCGCATTTTTTCTGCAACATCGTGAACTTTAATTTCATCATTATCTTTAATTAGTTCATATATCGTTAACAAATAGTTTTCGAGGCTTACAGTCAATTCTTTCATTCTTTGCTCCTACTGAAACCAATTACATAATTTTTCACGACATAAGTCTTCTTCTAAATCTTCTATAATATTAGTTCTGGTCATTTCATAAGTAACAGGAGTGATTGAAATCTTATTATTTCTAACCGCTGCTATATCTGTTGACGCATTTTCCGGCTCATTAACCAATTCTCCTGCCATCCAGTAATAAACTTTTCCGCGCGGATCTATTCGTTTTTCATAAGCATCCGTAAACATCCTGCTTCCAAGTTCTGTAGCAGAAGCCCCACCAATATCTTCCTTATCTAACCCCGGAACATTTATATTCAAGATTGTTTTCGAAGGAAATTTTTTAATATCGATTTTATCTAACAAAGTCGCAATGAACTCAGCTGCTACTTTAAAAGATTCATATTCTGTGCTTATACTTGCTAGCGAAGTTGCAATACTCGGATATCCCATCATAGCGCCCTCCATCGCGCAACTTACAGTTCCTGAATATAAAATATCAGCACCTAAATTCGGCCCATGATTAATCCCCGAAATTACCAAATCCGGCAGTTCGTCTTTTTCTAAAATCGCATTTATCGCGAGTTTTACGCAATCTCCCGGAGTACCTGTTGTCATCCAACAACGTTTTGCTCCGTATTTTGCATCAACTTCTTCAACTCTAAGCGGAGTTTGTAAAGTAAGCGAATGACCCGCAGCGCTTCTTTCTCTATCAGGTGCTACGACATAAACTTCATGACATGGGGAAAGAGCTTCAATTAAAGCTCGTATACCGTTTGCTAAAATTCCATCGTCGTTAGATACAAGTATTTTCATAGTTTCTCCTAGAAATTATGAATTTATTATACCAGAAAAATGATGATTAAAAATTTTTACATAAAATCTTTTTCGTGTATAATTGAGTAACGAAGAGCGAATTGGAATTTTACAATGCGCAAAAGATATAAAGGAAAAGATTTTGAAGCAATCACGATTAACTATAGCGATTTTTGTAGCACTATTTTTAGGTGTTTTTGTTGGCTGGTTATTTCCAGCTTTTGCAACAAAACTTCATGTGTTAGCAGAAATTTTTCTTAGAATGATTAAAATGATTATTGCACCTTTACTCTTTGCAACACTTGTTGTTGGTATTGCCGGACATGGTGATGTAAAAAGTTTAGGCCGCCTAGGTATAAAAACAATTGCATATTTTGAAGTTGTTACAATATTAGCTCTGTTTATTGGCTTAGGTGTTGCGAATTTATTTAAACCAGGAGTTGGAATGGAACATATCGCGACAACTCAAATTGGTTTGAATAGAATAGTGCAAATGGCATCAACTACACAACATAATTCTTTTGGCGAATTACTATTAAGTCTTTGCCCTACAAGCATTTTTCAAGCAATGGCAGATGGTAATCTTTTACAAATTGTAGTATTCTGTATATTCTTTGCTCTTGCAGTCTGCGCAGCAGGTAAAAAAGCTCAGCCGGTAATTGATATTCTCAACTCTGTCGCATCCGTAATGTTTAAATTTACAGAATATGTAATGTTTTTTGCACCAGTTGGTATATTTGGTGCAATTGCTTATACAGTAGGTTCAAATGGAATCACAATTCTGCTAAATTACGGAAAAATAATTTTATCTTTATATGTAGCGCTAATTGTTTTTGTTGCATTAGTGTTGGTTCTCGCTTGCAAAATAGTTAAAATTTCCATTAGAGGCTTGATTAAAGCGATACAAGAACCGGCTTTATTATCCTTCACAACCGCAAGTTCAGAAGCTGCTCTACCCAAAGCAATGTCTATAATGGAAAAGTTTGGTGTTCCAAAATCAATTGTGGGTTTTGTAATGCCAACCGGTTATACTTTCAATCTTGACGGTTCAACTCTATATTTAGCAATGGCAGTATTATTTTCAACCCAATTAGTAGGCATTACCATGACTTTTGAACAACAACTTGTAGTTATGTTTGCATTGATGCTTACAAGTAAAGGAGTTGCAGGTGTTCCGAGAGCTTCTATCATAGTTTTAGCCGGAACTTTAACTAGTTTTGGTTATCCAATTGTTGGAGTAGCTGTGCTTTTAGGCATAGACCAAATTCTGGATATGGGGAGAACAACTGTTAATTTAATTGGCAATTGTGTCGCTACAGTTGTTATAGCACGTTGGGAAAATGCTTTTGATTACAACAAAATGGCAGAATTTATAAAGATGAAAAATCTAAAAACTAACACACTTACTAAAATAAAACACGATGTAAGTTTCCAAAAAGATTTTACAGGTAAAAAAACTAAAGTTGAAGTATAATAAAGAATTGTTTTTTATCAATAAAAAAATGTGGCTCAACCATTTCGGTTGAGCCACATTTTTTAGATACTATTATTAAAACTTATTTCCAAGTTTTTCCAAAGATACGACTTCGTCAAACTCTTTACGCTTTTTATTAACTTCTGCCGGTTCTACTTCATAACCCAAAGTAATAATAGAAGATAGAATTTGACCTTCGCCCAAGCCTAATTGAGTTTTAACTTTCGCATAAACTTCTGACAAAACGCCTGTAATTTCGTTACCCATAGCGCCAATAATACACGATTTTACATTCAAACATTCAGCTTCAAGCATCATATAAGCTATCGGATAAATCAATTGTTCCATAGTTCTTACGCGCAATGCACCCTCAGCTTGTAAAGCAGGGTTCAAAGCAGGGTTTTTAATATGTGTTATTTTTGCTTCTTCCCAAGCATTTTCATCTGCAATACAAACGATTAAAGCATCCGCGTTTTTCACATGCGATTGACCTAAAGAAAGTTCAGCAAGCAAATCTTTGTTTTCTTGAGATTTAACCAGAATAAACTTCCAAGATTGAACGTTCATCCAAGACGGTGCAAGTCGTCCGGCTTCTAAAATTTTTCTCAAATCTTCATCCGGAATATGTTTTTCGGAATATTTTCTGACACTTTGTCTTGATTGAATTAAATTTAATAAATCGTTCATGTTGCGCCCTTTCTGTTAAAGATTAAAAATGTTTAATACGAACTAAATTTTAGCATAAACATATTGCTCAAGCATTGCTTGAACCTTCATAATTGTGCAACATATATCATTAAAAAACTATTTAAAACTGCGATAATCTTGCAATTCATTAATCGCAAGCATATCGGCAACTCGAGAAGCTTTTTTCTGTTGTTTTGTAATATATGCGTTTGCTAAAACTGCCGGCAATGAGCTAAGAAGCGTAACTCCGAGGTATTTTGCAAAGTTTTCAGCCCCTTGCAAAGATGTTTTTGTTTTCTTTAATAATAGTGGTATTCCAATTGCCATACCAACACCAGTACAAATTAAATTAATTGGAAACATACTTGCTTGTCCAAGAGCTTCAACACTTTCAGAGTATTTTTGAGAATTGTCATCAACTTTATTAAACGTTCTAAATGCGTTTTTCTGTAATTGTTTTGCATCTCTTATTTGTTCTTCACTAAGCTCTAAATCTTCAATTGCCTTATAGAAACGTCTTTCGTTTTTTGCTGTTGTTTTTTGATATTTTTCGTATTCTTTATTGTTTTTATAAGCAGATTTCAAGAATTCAAACATGCTTTGTTTTTTTGTTGTATTTAATTCAAAATCTTTTATTCCATTTGCTTTTTTATCGTCCACATAAACAAAAGCTTCCGGATTTTGCATCAATTCTTGTTTAACTTTGTATCTGCCAACTCTTGAAGCTTGTTTTGCAATTTGTGCAGTCCAAAGCGTTGCTCCTAAAGAAGCTGCTATCCCAGCAATTTTAGTAACTACAGAAATCTTTTGTGCAGACTGTACTTTGCACATCTTCATTAGTTTAGATACCGCCAAATCACCTAAAAATGATAATGCCATTACACCCGTTACAAATGTGCCGGCTGCAAGTTCCGCGTTTTCGGCATAGTCTTGTGATGCAATATCAATTTTTTCTACAAGCTTTGTTAAAAGTTGTTGGTCTTTTTTAGCTTTTTCAATATCATCTTTACTCATTACATCATTAATATGGGCATTGTCTTCTGCCAGCTCAAGTTCAAAAGCTTTTTTCTGCTTTTTGTATTCTCCACCATCTAATGCCATTGATTTCAATGTGTTAATACCAAAAGCTTCTGAAAGTTTGGCACTCATTTTATTCCCTTTTTTATCTTCTGCAAGAACAATATTTTTAGCCTTTTCATTAGCTTCAGATATTTGTTCATCAGTAAGAACCGCAAAACCATTTGGATTTTTTAGTTCATTGCGCATAGCTTCAAATCGTCCGCGTCTGGACGCAGAAACTTCGGCTTTCGCACCCCAAGCTTGTAAAGGGAAGGATGCAATTGTGCCTAAAGCACCACCAATAACAACAGGGATTATCATACTTACAAAAGGTGCGCGTTTTGTATTTTTCATGAGTTTAGTTATTAAATTATTAACAGGTTTTAACTTACTAACTAGTGCACCTAACCCCATTCCTGCAAAAATCATAACTTCTTGTGCCATTGAGACAACGGATTGAGTTGCGACTTCCGTATCCTGCGCACGTTTCTGAGAATATTCATCCATAATATCAATAGCACGAATAAGCGCTTGACCTCGTTGAATATCTTCCTTTGAAATTTCATTTGGATTTTGCTTTAAGTATGCAATACGCTTTGATTCTTGAATATCACGCTGATTTTTCCAGCTTGCATAAGCCGGTTCATACTTTTTATATGATTTGTAATCTCCAAAAGTTGACATTAATACACATTCCTTCTATATATCTTAAAAGTTAAAAATTAAAAAAATTGCTAATATGTTATGCTAATTTTACAAAAATTTACATAATTACGAATGGAATAGTTGTGCACATTCTCCCCCGTGGGGAGATAGAATTGCTTAATGAAAAGGCATATTTTTTTTATTTTATTAGCCTTTGAATTTAGCAATTCTTAAGAGGGTATTATAAAAAATGCAATTTCTAAAAAGCTGGATTTTTCGTTTTACATATAATTAAAACAATTTTCCACTTTCAATTTTCCATTCTAAAAGCCCCCACCCGTAGTTGTAGCCTTCGACGTAGTCTCAAGCACAACTACTACCCTCCCCCTAGGAGAGAGAGTGGTTTTATCCTTCTGCTAAAATTACCGTAAAATCACTTCCTACTGAGAATGTTTCGGTTGGATCATAAACAAATTGCATATTGTTTAATTCAGGCATTTTCTTTTGTAACCAATTTAAGAAATCTATTGTTACAGCGCCCTTGTTTGCTACAAATCTCGTATGAGAAAGATGAGTAATTTTTAGCATATTCACTTCATACCCAAGCTCGTTAAACTTTTCTTTCAAAGCCTGTGCTTCTTCCTCTTTGCGCGGAGAATACATAATTCCCGCCTTGAATTTTGTACCGTCAAGCGCCGGTTTATCTCTATAAATCATTCGGTTGATTACTTCTTGAGTCTTTTTAGGGTCTAAAATCCAATAACTTATATAACCTTTTTGGTTTGGCGCACCGGGAAGTGTTGCTATTTCAATTTTGTTTTCGTCAACGCTTCTTGCAAACGCTGCATATTGTGATAATTCATAAAAACTCATATCAGTTTTTATATAAGTACTACAAATATTTAACACTTCAGGAATTTTTGTAATAATTTGAGGCGAATGCAGTTTTTCAAACAAACTTCTCATAAACCATTGTTGACGTTGAGTTCTACCAATATCACCAAGTCCGTCTTTTCTATATCTCAAATAACCAACAGCTTGATTGCCATTCAAAACAGTATCACCTTTGTTTAAATCAATATGCAAATGTCCTGCGTAATCATGATAATGCATTGGTTTTTCTACATAAATAGGAATTCCGCCCAACGCGTCTACAACTTTTTCAACGGCTTCGTCATGAACAACAATGTATTTATCAATTTTTATACCAAAAGTTTCTTTCAAAGTCTTTTTAACAAGATTAATTCCACCTATAGCGTGTGCAGCATTAATCTTTTGAACCCCTTTGTTATCCGGAAGATAAACTTTACTGTCACGAGGAATTGAAATCGCGTTAATCGAATGCGTTTTTGGGTCGATATTCACAACCATAATCGTATCTGAACGAGTACCTTCCCATATATCAGCGCTATCACCATTTGAGTCAACACCTAAAAGTAAGATATTTTGTCGTCTTGGAGAAAACGGAACTTCAAAATTATTTCTCTGCTTTCTTGCAAACTTAAAAAATCCGCTCGCATCGTCAGCTTGTTCTGAATCGATTTTGTTTAAAAAGAAATTATTTTCAACTACAGTTACACAAACTATAACTGCACATAAAATCGCTAAAACTACCGTAAAAAGCAACTTTGCGAAGTTAGATGTTTCTTCTTTTTCTTCTCTTATATTTTTTAAAAATGCTTTATATTCTTCTTGTTGATTATTATTTGCTATTTTCATTTATTATCTCTCTTTAGTAAAAATTATATTTTAAGCAGGCCTTAAAATCAATAATTTATTACTTTATTTTTTGTTTAGTTATTATGCATCACCGAATGAATTTGTAACAAATTATTAAGCATTAATAAATAAAAAGGCAATTTTTGAAGAACAAAATACTTCATGTATATAAGGGAATTAATATAAGTTAAAAGGTGATTAATTATGACAGATGCAATTCAAGCTTTAAGCGCTGGGAATGTTGATCCATATCTATTGGCAACATTACAAACTTACAATCCAAATTTTAAGGGAACTCAAAATGTAACGCAAACTAGTGCAACTCAAGTCCCACAAGTTCAACAATCAGCTTCTGTAGCAACAAATGCGGGCGTTACAAATTTGCCACAAGCAGATTATTCAGAAGCACCTGATTCTAGCACCGGTTCTGTACTCGGATTAGGAGCTATTGCAATCGGTGCCGGCGCTCTTATTATTGATCAAGTAGCTTGCAAAGGTAAGCATAGAAAAAAATTATGGGATAAACTTACCGGAATGTTCGGTAAAGGCAAAGATGCAGTAACAGAAGCTGCTAAAGAAGCTACAAAAAGTAATAACAAGAAGTTAGAAAATCTTGTTGTTAAATATGCAAAGAATGGAAAAGTTGAATATTATGTTCCAGGAAAAACTGAAACTATAAATGACGCAAATCGAATAAAACAAATATTGGAAAGCGATAAAGAATTTAGAAGATTAAGCGGACTTCGTTTTAAAACTGGGGAAACCAGTGTAACAAGTGGTACATTTGATATTAAAACAGTAGGTCATAATTATACAGTGGAATTCAGTCGAAAGACAAATGGTGAATATAAAATTAAATCAATTTTGGATGCTGGAGGAAAAAATTCAGGCAAGCCTACAACAGAAATTCTAATAGACAAAGATGGCAAAATTATAACAAGCGGTAATACTACTGCAAACAAACGAGCCACAGAAGTGGAGGAAATGGTAACCAAAATTTTAAACGGTGATACAGAAACAATTATGAGTAAAGAAACAAATTTGCGTGATTTTGTTTATAAAACTCGAATTGGAGATAATGTTGCAGAATTTAAACGTAGTGCTATTTCTATACCAAAAGATAAGACCATAGGTGATGTCATTACAGACTACAGAAGTTTGACAAGATTAAAAGCTTTACAAAAAGGCTCTAAAGATCTTGAAGCATATTTGTATGATGCTAAAAAAGCAGGACGTGATATCAGCGCAATTACAGAAAAGAAATTTTTAGATAAAGGCAATATTCCAGAAGGCTTCAAAATCGGAACAATGGAAATTACAAGAGGCAAAGATAAAATTCTTGTAAGAGACAATGAAATTGTAAGTATTAGCATAGATGGCGGAAAACCAAAATTTGCAAATTCTACAGATTATAAAGCATATTTACAAAACCATGAAGAAGAAATTAGAAAAACAATTGAAAAAATTAATCAAGACAAAAAAATTCCAAAAGGTGTTGCATGTGAAATTATACCAGCATAAAATTTTCCTTTCTCAAATATATGCCCCCGAAATTTTCGGGGGTTTTAGTTTATAATATTTTTTCTGCTAATATCAACCGATTTTATCAAATTTTATTAAGCTTTTAAAATCTCCTTTAGTTATGGTAAAATCTATATATGGCAAATGGTCAGATTTTTAAAATACATTCAGATTTTTATTATGTGAACTCTAACGGTCAAGAATATGAGTGCAAAATTCGCGAAGTTTTAAAAAAACAAAAGCAAAAAATTTTTGTTGGAGATTTTGTCGAATTTAAAGATGGTGCAATCGAGAAGATTTTACCAAGAAAAAATTTCATTACTCGTCCGACTGTTGCAAATATTGATAGAGTAATTATTATTTCAGCTGTTAAAGAGCCTGAATTAAGTTTTACACAACTGAACAGATATATCAGTTTTGCCAAATATCATAATCTTGAAGCCGTTCTTTGCTTCAACAAAAACGACCTTTCAAATGACGACAAAACGATTGAAAAAGTTTTTTCAATTTATCAACCTCTAGGTTACGATATTTTATTCACTTCAGCGTTAGAAGGATTTGGAATAGAAGAATTTAAAGAAATTTTATCTGGAAAAACCTCTGTACTTTGCGGTTCTTCAGGTGTTGGAAAATCCAGTTTGATTAATGCAGTTTGCCCTGATTTGCATTTGCGCACAAAAGAAATTAGTGAAAAAACACAACGTGGAACGCACACAACAAGGCACTGTGAAATCATTCCGATTGATGAAAATTCCAGAATTGTTGACACCCCTGGATTTAGCAATTTGAAATTTGATTTTCTAATGCCGAACGAAGTTGACTTACTTTTTCCTGAAATTGCACAATACAAAGAATATTGTAAATTTCAAGATTGTTTGCATTTAACGGAAACAAGTTGTTGTGTAAAAGAGCATTTTGATAAAATTGATGAAACACGTTATCAAAGTTATATAGAATTTCTTAAAGAAGCTCAAGAGTATAAAGAACGTGTTAAATATCAAGGTGTTAAAACAGAAAGTACTCATAAACAACAACATAATAAAACAGCTGTAAAAATTAGTTCTCGCAAAAGAGAGAGCGCAAGAAACACATTAAAACAAAATATTTATAAGGACATTGAAAATGAAGGAATTAATTAATTTAGTAAACGAACATTTAGACGAATATTTACAAATAGTGTATCCTGAGGATATTTTTAAAGCGATGAAATATACGCTAATGCTTCCTGGGAAACGCTTAAGACCTGTAATGTGTTTAGAAACTGCTCGAATTTTAGGCGCAGATATAAAAAAAGCACTTCCTTCTGCTTGTGCAATTGAGATGTTGCACGTACAAAGTCTTATACACGATGATTTACCTTGCATGGATAACGATGATTTCAGACGCGGTAAACCTTCAAACCATAAAGTTTTCGGAGAAGCTAACGCTGTTTTAGCCGGTGATGCACTTTTAACTTTCGCTCCTCAGCTTATTATTGAAAAATCAAAAGATTTGCTTTCTATGACGCAAATTGTAAGAATTTTACATGAATATACAAAATTTGCAGGTGCTTACGGGCTTATTGCAGGACAGGTAGTTGATATTGAGTCCGAAGGCGGAAAACTTGTTAAATCACCAAAAGAAACATTAGATTTTATTCATTTGAATAAAACTGCCGTATTATTCAGGCTTGCAGTAAGAATCGGTGCTATTGTTGCCGGAGCGGATGATGCTACTCTCAATGAATTTGATAATTTCGCTAAAAAGTTTGGTTTAGCGTTTCAAATATATGATGATATTATGGATGAAATTTCTTCCTTTGAAGAACTTGGCAAGACCGTTGGCAAGGATAAAAACTCCGGAAAGCTTACGTACGTTTCATTATACGGGTTAGAAGAGGCTAGACATAAATTCAATTACCTAATTAAGGAATGTTATGGTATAATTGATAAGTATAATTCTGATATTTTCAAAGAAATATTAGACAAATTAGAGAATAGGGTTGGAGATTAATGGATTTATCACAAATTTACGGTACAGGTTATGAAGTAATTTTAGTAGCTTTTTCAGGCATTGTAACCGCGCAGATTATTAAATGTTTTTTGCATCTTATTATAAAAAGAAATTTAGATTTAAGATTATTTACAACAACCGGCGGCATGCCAAGTTCACATTCTGCGGGTGTGATGGGACTTTCTACTGCTGTAGGACTAATTAAAGGATTTAGCTCTATAGAATTTGCAATTGCGTTGGGCTATGCCTTCATTGTTATGTATGATGCAGCAGGTGTAAGACGCGCCGCAGGCAAACAAGCAGCTTGCTTAAATAAAATTATTATGGATTTGTATAAACAAGATTTACAAGAAGCCGGCGGAAAATTAAAAGAACTTTTAGGACATACTCCAATGCAAGTTTTTGCAGGTGCAATTTACGGAATTGCTTACGCTTATTTAATTCATCATTTGCTAGGATAATTTCAAACAGCAAAATAGGTTGTTTAATATTATAAAAGATAAAAAAATAAGAGTTTCATTAATTGAAACTCTTATTTTTTAAATGGTCGGGATGACACGATTCGAACGTGCGACCCCCTCGTCCCAAGCGAGGTGCGCTACCAAACTGCGCTACATCCCGAAATGCAACTATAGAAGCTGACTTCTAATATAAAATTATCAATGCCCAACTAGTGCAAAACAATCTTAACTTAAACAAAATCAAAAATCAAGTCTTTTATTTAATTTTGATGTATAATATTTTCACGATGATTAAATCTATTTGCAAGGTAAAAACTCTAAGCTCTGCCGCAGTTCTTGTTCAAACACTTGTTGAACTTGAAGTAGAAAGCGTATTTGGTTACCCTGGTGCTGCCGTTTTAAGCATATACAATGAACTTTCTCAAGTAAAAAAAATAAAACATTACCTTGTTCGCCATGAACAAGCTGCTGTACATGCAGCAGAAGGTTATGCAAGAGTTTGCGGAAAAGCAGGTGTTGTTTTAGTAACTTCCGGCCCAGGTTTTACAAATACTATAACAGGAATTGCCAATGCTTATGCTGATTCAACTCCACTTGTAGTTTTAGCAGGAGATGTACCTTCTACAAACAAATCCGGCAAGATTTTCCAAAATGTAGATATTGAATCAATCGTCGGTTCTTGTTGCAAAAAAGTCTATACGCTTAAATATGATGACGACATTGCACAAGTTATAAAATCTGCTTTTCAAGAAGCAACATCTGGCGTTAAAGGTCCTGTAGTAGTGGCACTTCCCAGAAATATTTTAGAGGCTGAATATCATGAGAGAAAATCATCAGAAGAAAAGCAACCTACAACAATAAAAGATTTTTCTAAAGAAATTTCAACGTTATCTGATTTAATAAAAAACGCACAGAAACCTCTTGTTATGCTTGGAGGCGGATGTATCAATGCTTCAGAAGAAGTTGAAAAATTTATATCAAAAATTCAATGTCCAGTTGTTTCTACTCTTATGGGAATTGGAATTTATCCTTCGGAAAACAAATTATATCTCGGCATGATTGGGTTGAATGGAGTTGAGGTTGCAAATTCTGCACTTAAACAATGTGATTTACTAATCACACTTGGCGCAAGCTTCTCTGACCGTTCAACTTGCAAAAACAACGAATTCAATAAAAGCTTTAAAATTGCCAGTATCAATTTAAAACCGGCTTCTAAAACCGTTGATTATGAAATTATTGTGGATATTAAAGAATTTTTGCAGGAATTTACTGCTTCTAGCAATAAATTTGAAAGACCTGAAAAATGGCTTATGGAAATTGATGCAAGTACTGATGAAGAAGAAAAATTTGAAGATACCAGCTCCGAAAAACTACACTCTTCCTATGTTTTAGAAACAGTTTCAGATTTTACAAAATATTTTGAACCTGTTGTTGTTACGGATGTCGGTCAGCACCAAATGTTAACCGCACAATTTTTCAACTTTAATAAACCGAGAAAATTTATAACTTCAGGCGGACTTGGCACAATGGGATTTGGGCTTCCTGCGTCAATCGGAGCTTACATTGCAAATCCTAACAACCTTGTACTAAATATTACAGGCGATGGTTCATTCCAAATGAATTTACAAGAGCTTGCAACCTGCCGCGAACACAACATTCCACTAAAAGTTATTATTATGAATAACAGTTATCTTGGCATGGTGCGCGAACTTCAAGAAAAAATTTACAATAGACGTTATCAAGTTGAAATGATAAATCCGGATTTTACCAAAATCGCAGAAGCTTATGATTTATTTGCGATTAGAGTTGAGAAAAAAGAAGAATTAATTCCGGCTTTAGAAAAAGCAATAAACCACGATGGCACGGCAATTATTGATATCGTAATTGATTCATTTGAAAATATTTAGGAGAACAGTATGAAAATCGTTTTGGCATCTTCAAATGCCCACAAAGTTAAAGAGATTAATGAAATTGTGGCAGGAAGCGGTCTGGAATTTATTTTACCGCCGGAAGGTTTTGACCCGATAGAAAATGGAACTACTTTTGAAGAAAACTCTCTAATTAAAGCAAAAGCAGCGTGGGAATTGACTAAGACTTGGAGTCTAGCCGATGACTCAGGGCTTTGTATTAACGCATTAGGTGGTGCTCCGGGAATATATTCAGCTCGTTATGCTGAAACACCTGCAAAAAGAATTGAGCGAGTTTTAAAAGAAATGAAAGATAAAACCGATAGAACTGCACATTTTGCGTGTTGTATGACTTTAATTAATCCAAACGGAGAAATTGAATTTTCTACAACGGGAATTTGTGAAGGTTCAATTACAAGAGAAGCGCGCGGAGAAAATGGTTTTGGTTATGACCCGATTTTCTTATTAAAAAATGATACGCGTACAATGGCGGAATTGAGCGAAGAAGAAAAAAATCAAATTTCCCATCGTTCAGTAGCATTAAGACAAGTTTGTGACTACCTGCAAACTAATAAAATTTGTGTCAAGTAGGATATTTTTGTATTCCTACTTTTGAACTACCCTGATTATAGTACACTCATACGAATTGCCGAATTGGGTAATTAATTCTCAAACCCCGCTTTTCACAATAAATTAAAGCTGTTTATAGACCATTCGGTCTATATCTTTCAATCTAGCCTAAATGCTTGAAAATTAACCGTTCAATTGATGAAAATATCCTCTATAAGGGGGTAATATAAATAGTGTAGAAAAAAAAACAATTTACGATGAGGGAAGGAAGAGAGTATGAGACGTGAGTTTAAGAAGAAATCGAGAGTGCTTCTTATTGATGACAACTATGAACATTTGGCCGGTATAAGAGAACTTTTGAACCTTGAAGGAACTTTTGACGTTGTTGGTATCGCAACAAATGTTACAGTAGGTTTGAATTTAATCAAGAAATATCAACCGGATATCGTTTTACTTGATATGAATATGCCTGACAGAGACGGTTTGCAAGGTATTATTGATATCGAAAAACTTGGTTTAGATACAAAAATTTTGGCGCTTTCTGGATATGATGATGCTGATTTAATTTTTAGAGCAATGAAGATTGGTGCTAAAGGCTATGTTCTAAAAACTATGGCATCTGCTCAACTTATTTATGCAATCGAAGAAGTTTTAAACGGTAAAATCTATTTACCAAACGCTTTAACTTCAAGATTCTTTGAATACTTTCAACAAACATTCAGAAACGAAAACGCAAGAGCAGAAATTGAAAAAGAAGAAAACTTGCTTAACGAATTAACTCAAAGAGAAGAAGAAGTTTTGGAACTTTTAACTCAAGGTATTACTTATAAAGGTGTTGCCAACAAATTGTTCATCTCTGAAACAACTGTTAAGACACACGTAAATAATATTTTCCAAAAATTGCAAGTTAATGACAGAACACAAGCTGTTTTGTATGCAATTAATAACGGATTTTTGAGCAAGAAGGTTAAGATTTCAGCGTAAGGGGAGTTTACCCCTCACCCGAAAATCTAAGTTTCGTACCATAAATGGTTCTCAACTTGATTTTCTCCCCTCTCCCACAAGGGGCGAGGGAAAGTGAATGCAAAATGTAGGTTGGGTTTACAACCCAACAAAAACAAAAAATATTCAAAGGCAAAAATGAAAAAAATTGTAAGACAACAAAACTATCTAAAAGAACTGATTGATTCGCAAGAAAATCGTTTTCTGTCTCGTCAAGCACTACGATGTGTAATTCGTGGAGTTTTAGAACCATTGCTTGACAAGCCGGAAGAAGCTATTGTTTTACATAGAATCATTGATAAAGCCGGAATTTTAGGTTTGCTTAAAAGACTTGAATTTTCTGAAATAGAAGATATTGATTATTCTGACGATAGCGAAAACTTGCGTGAAAAAGTTTGGGCGGGAACAGAATTCTTATGTGTATTAACTCACAGATTTGTTGCCATTTTGATTTGGGACAACAAAACGGAGAGTGAACATACTGTAAGATATTATTCAATATACAATTCAAAACTTCAAAACGAAGCGCTTGATATAATTAATAGAAATTCAATTTTTGATTTAAGACAATATCAAGAAAGCTTTAAACCAGACAGACGTGATAACATACTCTTGAACTCATCAATCAGACGTCTTGTAGAAAACATGGATGAATCATCCAAAGATGC
>CAKVJE010000012.1 GCA_934754735.1 uncultured Candidatus Melainabacteria bacterium | reverse complement strand
GCGTTTGCAACTGTTGCAGAAAGCGCAATAATTTGAACATTTGTCGGACAATAAATAATACTTTCTTCCCAAACAGTTCCGCGCTGTTCATCATTCATATAGTGAACTTCATCCAGAATTACATAACGTACATCTTTAAGGTTGTCCGTAACAGAGCCGAAATTCGTGCCGTAAAGCATATTTCTGAAAACTTCTGTAGTCATAACAACAATCTGTGCGCCACGATTTATTGAAGAATCACCCGTTAAAAGTCCGACTTTATCAGCACCGTATTTTTCTGAAAAATCATTGTATTTTTGGTTAGATAGTGCTTTTAGAGGTGTCGTATAAAAGACTTTAAATCCTTTTTCTAAAGCGCAATGAATCGCGTGTTGAGCGATAACTGTCTTGCCTGCGCCTGTTGGCGCGCAAACAACTACACTTTTCCCCTCTGAAATGCATTTGCAAGCATCTTTCTGGAAATCATCTAACTCAAAGGGAAATTCGTACATAAAACACCTCTTTCAACTATTCTACATTTATTGTAACATACTTTATTTGAATTTGTGAGGCAGGACTCGGTAATAAACAAAATTATTCTGTAACAATTCGTTACAAACTTCGTAGTTGAGCGCATTTTTATAATAGAATAGAAATATGAGTTTAGATGCCGTTATAGATAGCTTGCTATCCCCAATAGCTGACAAAGTTTCGGGATTAATATTTTCGTATATCACAATAGGTGGAGTTAAGGTAGAATTTTTAATCGCTCTTCTTATTTTTGCTGCAATATATTTTACAATCAGAACAGGTTTTATTGGAATTTGGGGCTTTAAACATGCAATAAAACTGATTACTAATAATTATAAACATAATAATCCAAGTGGTTATCAAAGAAAAAAGAAGGGGGAATTGTCTTCTTTTCAAGCGTTAAGTGCAACAATTTCAGCTTCTGCCGGAATTGGTAACGTTGCAGGTTCTGCAGCTGCAGTATCAATTGGAGGCCCTGGGGTGATTTTCTGGATGATTATTGCAGGATTTTTCTCAATGGCGCTAAAATTTTCAGAAGTTTTGCTTGGAGTGAAATTTAGAAAAACCAACCCCGATGGTTCTGTTTCCGGCGGGCCAATGTATTATATTTTAGTGGGTCTTAGAGGAAAATACTCTCAAAAATTTGCTCCGATTTTGGCTAAAACTTATGCTGTTTGCTGTATTTTTGCGATGATTGGCGGATGGAATTTATTTCAAATTAATGCAATGACTGCTCAATTTACAGAAGTTACAGGTGGAGATAATAGCTTTTTTGCAAACAACGGTTGGATTTTAGGTGCAATTGTTGCCGTTATTACTTGGTTTACAATTATTGGCGGAATTAAAGCAATCGGAAAATTCACTTCAAAAGTAACGCCTATTATGTGTAGTTTATATGTTGCAAGCGCATTTTTAGTGTGTTTGGTAAATATCCATCACTTGCCGGAAACGCTTGTTTTAATTGTTAAAGAAGCATTTTCGCCACGCGCAATGACAGGTGGAGCTTTTGCATGCTTACTTTGGGGATTTAGACGTGCAATGTTCGCAAACGAATCAGGTTTGGGTACTGCGCCAATTGCGTTTTCAGCTGTTAATACTAACAAACCTGTTGCACAAGCCTTTATTTCAATGTTACAACCGTTTGTGGATACTGTTATCGTTGGCGTTGCTACAGCATTCGTAATTGTCGTTTCTAAAGCTTATTTAACAGTTGATGGCATTGCAGGTATCGAATTGACATCAAAAGCTTTTGCAACAATTTGCCCTGCATATCCGATTTTATTGACTGTTATGGCAAGTTGTTTTGTATTATCTACAATGCTTTGCGGTTCGTTTTACGGACTAAAAGCTTGGGGATTCTTGTTTGGAGATTCAAAAAATAAAACGCGTGTTTTTCAAGCAATTTATTGCTTATGCATAATAGCCGGCTCTGCAATGAATTTTCAAAGTATAATCAACCTTTCAGACGCTGTAACATTGTTTTTAGCCGTACCAAATCTAATTGCTGTATTTGCGCTTTCCGGCGTTGTAATTAAAGAACTTAAACGTTACTGTGAACGCTATGAAGTTGGCCTTAAACTGGCAAAATATTTAAAATAGAATTGAATTTTGTGCTAAAAAATTATAAAATGATTTTATAATTAAAGGATAATCATTGAAATACAAAAATTTAACAAAAGAACAGATTTTAATATCATTAGATAGGTTAACACGCTTTAAACCAACTAAAGAAAAGTATTTAAGAGTGTTTTTTGATATTATTTTGGGGAATTTAATTGAGCCAAAATTTAAAAAAGTCGAACTTGAACAAGTTGATGTAAGTGAAATTAGAGATTATGCCGTAGAAATTATAAATAGTTCACTTGCTAAAATATTGGATGATGGTGAGTGCGATAATTCTTTGAGTATTAATTCTAAATTAAAAAATTACGAAAATTCCGTATTTAAGAATGATAAACAAACTCAAATTCTGCTCGATAACAAAATTGATTATATGAATGCAATTAAACTTATTGATGAAAATTGTGTTGTTAATTTGCGTTGGCTAAAATCTCTTGCAGAAAATGCTGATTTAAAACAAATGCGTCATGAGCATTACTTGAAATTCCCGATAGAAAAGGTTTTGCTGGTGGAGGGGCTGACGGAAGAAACTTTGTTGCCGGCATTTTCAAAGTTTTTGGGATTTGATTTCTACCAAGAAGGAATACAGGTTATTCCTGCAGGCGGGAAAAGCCAAGTGGTAAAAATGTATTATCGTTTGTCAGAAGAACTTAAACTACCAATTTTCTTACTGTTGGATAAAGATGCAGAAGAAAATATTGCACAAATCAGACCGAAATTGAGAAGTATTGATAAGATTCATCTTGTATCATGCGGAGAATTTGAAGATTTATTGCCTAAATTATTGATAATAAAAACTGTAAATAAACATTTGGAAAATTTTAATTCTATAAGTGATGAAGATTTTGATGAAAATTTATCCAATGCTAAGAATTTGGAATTGATTTTTAAAACAAAAGGGTTACATGAATTTAAGAAAGCTGAATTCTCAAAACTTGTAAGAGTCAATATTTCAGATACTAGCGATGTTTCAGATGAAATAAGAGATATTATTAAAGAAATATCAAATAAAACTCTTGACAGTAAATTTTGTTCTTGGTAATATAAATCTTGTGGTTAGACCACAAGCCGAAGTATAAAAGGTTTGATTGATAAATAAATAGTTTTTGTAAATTTTTATAAAATTTGCGCTTGTAGCTCAGCAGGTAGAGCACTCCCCTTTTAAGGGATAGGTCGCGCGTTCGAATCGCGCCAAGCGCAATTTTTTATTGCTAAATTCTCAGGCGCAAGCATTATCGTAATTCACCATCTAGAGAGTCCCCTTTTTGAGGCCTAGTTCGTGCTTTGTATCGAAACGCGCCAAGCGTAATTTTTTTATTGTTATATTATCAAACGCAAGCATTATTGTCGTTCACCATTTAGAGAGTCCCCTTTTTGAGGTCTAGTTCGTGCTTTGTACCGAATCTTGCCAAGCGCAATTTTTTATTGCTAAATTATCAAGCGCAAGCATTATCATAATTCACCATCTAGAGAGTCCCCTTTTTGAGGTCTAGTTCGTGCTTTGTACCGAATCTTGCCAAGCGCAATTTTTTATTGCTAAATTATCAAGCGCAAGCATTATTATAATTCACCATCTAGAGAGTCCCCTTTTTGAGGTCTAGTTCGTGCTTTGTACCGAAACGTGCCAAGCGCAGTTTTTTATTGCTATATTATCAAGCGCAAGCATTATTGTCGTTCACCATTTAGAGAGTCCCCTTTTTAAGGCCTAGTTCGTGCTTTGTACTGAATCTTGCCAAGCGCAATTTTTTATTGCTATATTATCAAGCGCAAGCATTATTATAATTCACCATTTAGAGAGTCCCCTTTTTGAGGTCTAGTTCGTGCTTTGTACCGAATCGCGCCAAGCGCAATTTTTATTGCTAATTTTTTTATAAATCAAAACTCACCTAATTGTATTCAGGTGAGTTTTAATTTTATGCGTTCAAAAGTATGTTATTACTATTCTTCTATAGCTAAACCATCGTTTTCTGTTGCAACTTCTAATAATCTGTAAGTTAAATATGCTCCTAATGCAACAGCTTTTAAGTCGATTGCTTCATCATGTTTTGCAACTTCTAAAATTGCAGAATTGATTTCCGGATTTTCTTCTTTTAAATATTGCACCATATTTTTTCTCCAAGCTTGCACATCTTGAAAAGCTTCTGAAAAAATATCAGATGACATATCTTCTGTTATGATTGGTAACATGCTTTCTTCTCCTATTTCTTATTATTATAAAGTACATTTAAAATCAATACAATACACTAAATATAGTATGGATGTGCTAAAATTATACTGGGAGATTTAATATGAAATTAGTTAAAGTAAAAGAAAATGGAATTAATGAGTTAGCAGAATTGGCAAGCGAAATCTGGCATGAATATTGGCCTTGTATTTTAACTGCCGAGCAAATTGATTATATGGTCGAAAAATTTCAATCTAAAAAAGCTATAAAAGAGCAAATTAAAAACGAGAATTACGTATATTATTTTATAAAAGTTGATAATGAAATTGCAGGTTATGTAGGAGTCTCAGATAAAAAGGATTACTTATTTTTATCAAAGCTTTATATAAGAAAAGAATTTCGCCATCAAGGTTTAGGTCGACTTGCATTTAATGAAATCAAAAATTTGGGGTTTAAAAAGATTCGTTTGACGGTAAACAAATATAATAAAAACACTATCAATGCATATTTGAAATATGGTTTCAAAACGATTGATAGTGTTGTATCTGATATTGGATGCGGATTTGTTATGGATGACTATATTATGGAATATAATCATTCATAAATTCCTACGATTACTGTTTTGTAGGGCTTACGTTTATAAATGGAACTGAATTACCTAACATGTATTGAGGCATTTTGCCATCCCATTTTTGAACTGCTTCATACTGAACCAAAGATTTGTTTTGGCTCAAAGCCTTTGCTCTTATTGCCATTGATTTAGCTTCTGCTTCTGCTGCAATAACTTTTTGTTTAGCTTCTTCTTGAACTTGAACGGTTTTGTTTTTCGCTTTCAAGGCTTCTTGTTCAGCCGTAACTTTGCTTTCAATTGCTCTTTCAAATACATCTGAATAGTTAATTTCAGTCATTTGGAAATCTGTAACATTGATATAATTATCTTTCAATTGATTATGTAATTTAAAAAGAATATCACCTGTTGCTTTTTCTCTATTTGCAATCAAATCTTGCGCATTCCATTTCCCGATAATATCTTTAATAGTACCTTCAACAACCGGAGTTAAAATTGTACTAACATAATCCATACCAACTTCTTGGAAAAGCTTGTTAACCTTATCCGGCTGAACATTATAGTTGATTACATAAGTAATACGGGCTTGTTGGATGTCTTTTGTATAAACAGAGGTTGTTAATGTATTTCTTTGAGTCTTTACGTCCATTGTTCTGAATTTTTGAATAAATGGGAAGATTAAATGCAATCCTTCTCCATAACTTTCAGCTTGAACTTCACCCAACGTAATTTTAATACCTCTTTCTCCTGGACCTACCATTACAAACGGATTACACATCACGAGAAAACAAACTAAAAGGCAAAGCACCAAAATCGGCATACCAAAAAACTTTTTGTCCATCATTTTCCTTTCATTATTAAAGCGTTAAACTATTTCAAAGCAATTAGAGCTAAAGCTACATAAAGTGCTGAAACAACAAGAACAAAACAACCAAAAATTATTAGCATTTGTTTGCCGTATTTTTGGTAAAGATTTTCTCCTGTAATATAACAGCAAGTAATAATACACA
Organism: uncultured Candidatus Melainabacteria bacterium; assembly: GCA_934754735.1. GTDB lineage: Bacteria > Cyanobacteriota > Vampirovibrionia > Gastranaerophilales > Gastranaerophilaceae > CAG-196. Next base: position 24,593 of record CAKVJE010000012.1, on the reverse strand, counting down.
AATTTACTAAAATTACCAATGATAATAATAGCATCAAAACTCTAACGACCATTACGCCTCTCTTTCGTTTATTATTATAATTTAGATTTTAATTATTGATATCATGTGTTTGGAGTAAGTCTGTATAATTCTCTCATATATATTAAGTATTGTTTATGTATTTTACAAATTGCAAAATCTATAGTATAATCGTCTTGTAAGAGTGTTATGAGGAGGTTTTTATGAAGGAAGAATTTACAACAAATACAAGACGTTGGTATGACAAAGACCCTGTTTTATCTTCTGCAATGAAGACCTTGGAAGAATCTGATGATGAAACTCAAATCAAAGTTGCTCTAAACCTTATTAAAATTATTACAGAACACCATCTTTCCAGTACCGAATATGAGTCTGTAGAAGACATAGTTTCTGCAACAGAAGATATGATGGATGAGTCTAAACATGGTCGTTGGTATGACTTAGACGGAACACTAAGAACCGCAATCAGCTTGCTTCAAAATTGCCCTGCATCGACAAGAAACGTTATCGCAAAAGAAATGGCAAAGAACGTTATTGAAATTATTAAAAAAGAAGAAGATGTTGATGATGTAGAGCTTGACGTGCCAGAAGAATAAAAATATATAAATAGCAAATTTGTTTTTTAGAGGGTTTTATATAAATGAAAGGAAATTATACTATGCCAAAAATTAACCCTATTTCTGCGTTGCCTATTCGTAAAGTAGCAAAATCATCAACAAAACAAACAAAGAATGTTGCTAATCAAATGCATGTTGATCTTAGTTATGAAGAACAAGGCTTTTTTAAGTATGGAAACAAATTTGTTAAAATGATTTTCCCAAGATAAGCTAAAAACATTTTTTTTATTGAACATTATTTGTAAGCTTGTTATAGTTTTCCAAATATGTTTGGGCTAATTTGGGCTTACCTAATTGTTTGTAAATATATGCTAAATTGTAATGAAATTCCGGAATATCTGATTTCAGCATAATTGCTTTGTTTAAATTGGTTTTAGCTTTTTTTAAATCACCTGTTTTTATGTATGTGCAAGCCATATTATAAAATATATAAGGGTTTTCTTTATTGTAGGAAACTGCCTTTTTGTAATTGGTAATTGCCATATTGTATTGGTTGTTTTCTGCATAGTTATTTGCAAGATTAAAATAAGCTTTATAGAACTTATGATTTACCAATATTGCTTTTTGGTACATAAAATTTGCATTATCTTTTTCACCTTTATCTTCAAGGACATTTCCTAATAAAAGCCAATCCTGTGCTGTACGTTCATTTTCGCCAATTTGTAAAATTAAGTCCATAGTCTTTTGGTAATTATTATCACTATAAAAAGCTGTAGCTTGTTTTGATAATTCTTCATTTGCAAAACAAACTGATGTAGATAGTAATAAAGCTAATACAATAAATCTTCTCATATTTAGATTATATGAAAAAGTATTAGTTTTATCAAATATAAAGATAAAGAATAAGGCAAGTGTTAATTTTTACTTTACACATTATTGTTCAAAGTGGTACAATATCTGCAAGAGGTTAGAGTTATGAAGAAATTTTTACTTATTATATGTATGATGTTTATATTACCTGCTTTTGCAGATGTAATGCCTTTTTATATGAACTCAATTCCAAAAGATGCAATTGGAATGTACCAAACCGGAGAAAATGTTACAATATTTGCAGAACCGGAAGTTAATTCTAAGGCAATTAAGAAATTTGATTTTTCTTATAATCCTGCTAATATGCCGGATGGTATGTTTGCTTTTTTGTTAAATGACAAGAAACTAGGTTTTTTGTATGTTTCTGATATTGGAGATGATGGTTGGGTTGAAGTCATTTATGATAGGCATTCGGGAGCTAGAGGCTGGGTTCTTACTGAAGATAGATTTCAATTCTTGCCTTGGTTAAGTTTTTATAACATGTATGGACGCAAATATGGTTTAAGATTGCTTAAAGATACTCCAGACGAAATAGAGGTTTTACATGCAAAAAGTGAAGATTTATCGCAAAACATCGGAAAATTAAATTATGTAAAACAAATTAAACTAACCGCAATTCGCGGTAATTGGGCATTGGTATCAGTTTTCGATATAGACAAGACTCCTAAAACAGGATACTTGCGCTGGAGAAGTAATGATGGCGTAATTTACGCATTTCCGAACATAAAATAACATAGTTAATTTTAACAAACGCGCGTACGATTTAATCTAAAATCGTACGCGCGTTTAATTTTTGTTAAGGCTTTTAAAGTATTAATTAGAAGTTTACATTTCTTAACAAACTAAGAAAAAAAAAGCAATTTTTTTAGAGAAAATAACTTTATATATATAAGGTTAGAAATTTAAGTAGGTAAGGTTATGATATCTCCAATAGATTCACTAGCAAATTCTGAATATATGTTATATCAAGGAGCATCCGGCGTAAATCCTAATTGCCCAAGCTATTTAAATGGTTATATGGCAAACAATACCGCTTGGAATTATCAAACACCTTTCGGTTATAACAACCAATCAATTTGGAACAATCAAAATTTATGGAATAATCAATTCGCTCAACAATCTGCTCAATCATCAGCAGGTGCTGTAGATACATTTGCTCAACAAACTCCGCAAGCTCAGCAACAAACAACATTCGGAGCTTCTCAACAAGATTTAGATACTTTGGGTAAATACTATTTGAAAGGTTTAAATCCTAGCGAATCTTTGTTAGGTGTAGCAGGTGGTGGTGCAGCATTTGCGGTTATGAATAACCCTAGAATGATTGTTCACCCTTGGAATTCATTAAAAGCAACAAAAGCTGTTGACGAAATGTTCAAAGGAATTAAACAAGATGGTTTCTTAAAAGAATTATGGAATGGAACAGCAAAAGATGCTGCGGGAAAAGAAATTAAAGGTGGATATGAAGTTCTTTCTGAAGCATATTCAAGAATGCATAAATTAGAAGCTTTAAATAATTCTAAATTGGGTATTTTTAGAAAATCAATTAAAGGCGTTAAAGGTAATGACGGAAAACTTATATATGATAGTTTGAAGAAAGAAATGACTGATGCTTTAGCAAAAGGTGATGTAAAGAAAATTGCAGAAGTAACAGAAAAAATTAAACGTGCTACAAACGCATTTACAGGTCATGTTCCTAATCTTTTAAGAAAAATGGGAATGCAAAAGTCAATGACTAATTTGAGAAAATTTATTAACTCTTCTCAATATGAAGATTTAGGTAAAACTGTAACAGGCAGTTTAGCAAAAGCAGGCGAAAAAACAACATTAAAAGAATTCTTAAAAGAAGGCGTTCAAAGTCAAAAAGGCTGGGGCGGTATAATTTTTGGTGCAATGGAATTTGTATCTGACTTTGATAATTTAAAGAACGCCTTTTCTAAAGATACAACAACAGGTATGAAACAAGTTGGTCAAACATCAGCAAAAGCTGCAGGTTCAATAATTGGTTGGACAGTAGGTGAAGCAGTAGGTGCTTGGGCAGGCGCAAAAATCGGTGCAGCAGTAGGAACAGCATTCTGTCCTGGTTTAGGTACTGCAATCGGTGCAGTTGCAGGTTTGGTTGGCGGCACGGTAGGCTGTCATTACTTAAGTAAATTTGCTAAATGGATTGTTGGTGAAGATGTTGGAGCAAAAGTTAAAGTAGATAAAATGAAAAGGACATCTCAAGGTCAACAACAATTACTTCAATTGACTTTGCCTCAAGCACAAGAAGATCAAAAGAACAAAAAACTTGATCCAAAAGTAGCTCAAGCATTGAATAATGTATATCAATCTTATGCAAATCAACAACAAGTGTCTTATGTAGGATAAAAGTTTTCTTATTAACTAACCTTATAAAAATTAAAACTTATCTCCCCTTTCGTGATAAAATCAATACGAAAGGGTTTTTATTATGAGAAGTGATAATATAAAAAAAGGCATTGCAAGAACTCCGCACAGAAGTCTTTTAATGGCTACAGGAGTTTCTAAGAAGAATATGGAATCTCCTTTTATAGGAATTGCAAGTTCGTTTTCTGACTTAGTTCCGGGACATATTGGAATGCGTGATTTAGAGCGTCAGATTGAAAAAGGCATTCACTCTAATGGCGGTCAAGCGTTTATCTTCGGTGTACCTGCGGTTTGCGACGGAATCGCAATGGGACATTCCGGCATGCAATATTCACTTCCTTCAAGAGATTTAATCGCTGATTGTGTAGAAACGGTTGCGAATGCGCATCAATTAGATGGTTTAGTATTGCTTTCAAATTGTGATAAAATTACTCCGGGGATGCTTATAGCAGCTGCAAGGATAAATATTCCTACAATCATTGTAACAGCCGGTCCAATGCTTGATGGAGAAAGCCGTTGTGAAAAATTAACAATGATTAAAGGGGCTTTTGAAGCTATCGGCAAATACCGAAATGGAGAAATTACAGAAGAGCGTTTATTGGAATTAGAAGAAGCGTCTTGCCCTTCTGCAGGCGCTTGTCAAGGATTGTATACAGCTAATACAATGGCTTGTTTAACAGAGGTTTTAGGAATGAGCCTTCCTTATTGTGCAACAGCAGCGGCAGTTTCTTCTCAAAAACGCAGAATTGCATTTGAAAGTGGAATGCAAATTGTTGATTGGGTTAGAAAAGATATCAAGCCTTTAGATATAATTACAAGAGATAGCTTGAGAAATATGATTATTGCGGATTTAGGAATGGGTGGTTCTACAAATTCGTTCTTACATATTTTGGCTTTAGCAAATGCGGCAGGATTGGGTGAAGTTAATAATACCCTCTCCTCTACCCCTCTCCAAGGAGAGGGAGCAACATGCACTAATTTAGCACAAGAGGTCATTCCCTCTCCGAGGGAGAGGGCTAGGGTGAGGGTTCTTCAAAATTCTTCTCAAACAGTTTCACTTAAAGACTTTGATGAGCTTTCTCACAAAATCCACCAATTTGTTAAACTTGAACCTTCTTCAAACATAACAATGACCGCATTTCATCAAGCCGGCGGAATTCCTGCAGTAGTTGATGAGCTTATAAAAAGTGTTCCTGAATTCAAAGCTACAAGAAAATTTGCAGGAGTTTATTCTGATAAATCAATTATTCATCCTTATTCAGAACCGTTTACAACAAAACCGGGGCTTGGAATTTTACGAGGAAATATTGCGCCTGAAGGTTCTGTAATTAAGATTTCCGCTGTTGATGAAAGTTGCTATGAATTTGAAGGTGTAGCAAAAACTTTTGATTCGGAAGAAGATGCAATGAATGCATTGGAAAACGATTTAATTAAAGAAGGCGATGTGATTGTTATCCGCTACGAAGGCCCTAAGGGCGGTCCCGGCATGCGCGAAATGCTTGCGCCGACTTCTCTTCTTGTGGGAAAAGGTTTAGGTACAAAAGCTGCATTGATTACGGACGGACGTTTTTCCGGCGGAACACGCGGGATTTGTGTAGGTCATATTTGTCCAGAAGCTGCAAATGGCGGAATAATTGCTCTAATTAAAGACGGTGACAAAATTAAAATTGATATAAATAATAGAACATTAGATTTGCTTGTGTCTGATGAAGAATTAGAAGAACGCAAGAAAAATTTAAAACCATTTATAACAAAAGCAAAAGGCTATTTGGGCAAATATTCAAGAACTGTGCAAGACGCAAGTCACGGTGCGATTGTTTAAATATTCTTTTAATTATGTTTTTAAGAATGAACTATATTGTTGTTGCATTTGCGCAATCAACATATCCATAGATTGGAATTTTGATTCCAATCTTGCTTTATATCTGTCAACTTCTTTGTTTGCTTTTTTAATTTTCGTATCTAAATCTTTGACTTTTTGCTTATAACTTGCTTCAGTTGTTGCAAAATATCCGGAAACACCTGCAAGCGCAGATTCTACTTCTGTTTCAAGTTTAGAGAAAATACCTTTATTATTAGCACTTCCGATTAACAAAGCTTTTACAGCGTCTTGATCTGCTTCGAATGCTTTAAAGAATTTATCCTTATCAAATGTCATGCTAATAATTGCGCTGTTGCTTGTTGCAATGTTACTTCCGTTTGCAGAAGCTACAGAAATACCAATTGAATCCAAGTTTTTGAACACAGTAGTTCCCGCATCAGAACTTGTCATTAAATTCCTTAATTGATTTCTGATAAGTTTTAATGTAGATTCGTGTCTCAAATCGCCATCAGACGCCATAGATTCATCAAGATTTTTCATTAATTCGTTATAAGAATCAACTACGCTTGAAACAGCATTTGCCAAAGTTTCCTTATCTCGTTCGACTTTTATTGTTACAACTTCGTCTTTTGTAAGTCCTTTAAGATTAATTTTCAAACCTTTAATTCTTGTAATATCGCTATCTAAAGTATTAGATGTTGATGTATATGTTGTTCCATTAATCTTAACTTTAGCATTTTCACCGATTTCTTGTGTTTTAATGTTCATTTTTGTCGTATTTATAGCGCCATCAGCGTTCCAAGTTGAACTTGTTAAACCAAGTATATCAGTAAAGTTACTTGTTCCGGCTTCAATATTAACTAAGGCTGAACCTGTAGATTTTGATTTGATTACAAATTTGCCGTCAACATTATCCCAGAATGCTGTTGCGTTAGCTTTTTCGCTGGAATTGATTTGTGCAACCAAATTAGAAAGCGTTGTTGTATCATCAATTGTGAATTCTGCATCACCGATTGTAAATGTACCGGCTTTAACATCTCCGGCTCTAAAGATTCCGCTTGTTGTAAGAACAGAATCTCCATTTACACAATATAATTCTCTAGCGCTTCTTGCAACTCCGTTTTCATCGGTGCTAATACCGGTTATTGCGCTGAAATTGCTTCCGTCAGAAGTTGAACCAACTTCAATTCTCTTGCCTGACTTTGAATAAATTTTTAATTTGCCGTCTTCAAAATCAACAATCACGTCATTATCATTGTTAAATTCTGTAGAAATTTTAGATTGCAATGTTTGAAACGTATCAGTTATTTTACCTGTTGTTTTATCTTTGTTTATGTTTATTTGTGCTTTTTGACCGTCTCTATATATAGTTAATGTTCCTTCAGAAATGTTCAAATCACCTAAATTAGTATTCAAATCCGCATAATTTGCCACAGACAAAGTCTTTTCAACAATCTCAGAAGTTGTTGAATTTACAACCGTTCCGCTTGCAGAATATCCGCCCAAATCATTTTTGTATTGTAAATCTAGTTTTTCTAATACATTTGACGTTGTTCCTGTTGTAGCAATCGTCATTGTATCGTATCCGCTTTGAACCATAATTTGACCACTGCTTGAAAGAGTGGCATTAAGTCCGAGTGTGTTGAATTTATCAATTAAACTGCCAATAGTTTCGTCTGCCGTAATTTTAATTATATTAGATTGACCATTTACGATTACATTCACATCGCCTGTTGTAACGCCGAAATAATCCAAATGAGTTTCTTCTGTTGCAGCAGGGTTTGTTGTTTCAACTTTAGATGTTTGTTGCAAGCCTGAATATTCGTTAGTTTCGGCGATATTATTTCCAAATAATTTTTCTACAACGTTTGATGAATTTGTTACACTTCCTGATTTTTTAATATAAGAATCACCTTTACCTACAAGCTTCAACACGGCGCCGTCTGCACCTTGTACAAGACTTGTTTCTAAGCCGAAACTCTTTAATGTATCCATGAATGAACCTAATGTTTCGTCAGAAGAAATCATCGCGGTATATTTAACACCATTATTGTAGATATAATATTCGCCCGTACTTACGCCCAATTCAGACAACATAGTATCTCTTGTAGCGTTTACGGATGCAGTAGTAGTACCGTTTATGCTTAAACTGCCACTCTTGTAGTTATTTGTATTAATCCAACTATTTAAATTAATTCCAAGTAATTCCAGAGCATTTGATGCATCTGTTCCTGTGCATTTTTCAAGTTTGCTATCGCCTGTATTTTTAATAATCAATTGACCGTTGCTGTTGATTACAGATTCAAAACCATAAAGAGCCAATTCGTCCATTAAAGTTCCGACTGTTGCGTCAGCAGAAAGCGAAATATTTGTCTTAACGCCATCACGAATTACACTAATCAAACCATTTTGGTAAGTTCCTTCGTTAATATCTGCAAGTTTTGTATCTTTTGTAATTGCGCGAACTTCATCTGTCGGAATATCTAAGTTGTTTGAAGTGTAAATATTTACAAAGTTCCATTGTTCGAATAGAGCTGAAACAACATTAGAATTATCTCCTGCAAGTGCTGAAGTTTCAAGATAGCTGTTATTATATGCTCCAACTTTTAAAGAACCGTTTTCATCAAAATCTGCAATTAAACCATATTTTGCTAAAGTTGACATAAAATCATTTACAGTTGTATTATCATCAATGGTTTCAGTATTTCTAACTCCATTAGAATATACATAGTATGAACCATTTGTAATTCCGATATTATTTCCGCTTGAATCCTTTAAGTCTTTCAGCTTAGTTGAACCGTTAACTTTGTCATTTTTAGTTTCGGTATATTCTAAGTTTTTACTTGTTGAATCATATCTTGTTGACCAATTTCCGGCAACTCCGATTTTATCTAAGATGTTTGACGCATTTGAACTTGTAATACCGTCTGTTGTTAAGTAACTATTATTATTGCCGTCAAAGTATAACTTACCTTCGCCGGAAAGTCCGACTGTTATTCCGTATTGAGAAAGTTTTGCGGCAAGAGTTTCAAGCGTGTCATCCGTGTTAATATTAATAGCACTTCTTGTTCCGTCTTGGTAAACAAAGATTTGACCGCCTGTAATTTCTAAGTTCTTACCACTTGCATCCGTAAGTTCAGAAAGCTTGTTCTTCATTCCGATTTTAACAATATTAACTTGAGTGTCGCCCAAATAACCGCTTTGTTGCGTTATTTCGCCTAAACTCCAATTTGTTAATCCAAATACATCAAGAATATTAGAACCGTCATTAACATTTTCTAATGTAGAATTTCCAACGCCAATTACGTTCAATCTGCCTTTGTCGTCAATATAAGAATTGAATCCGTATTGTGAAAGCAAGTTTCTAAAATCACCTACTGTTTGAAGCGCTGAAACGTCAACCGTATATTTAACGCCTTCTTGATTAATTGTAATATTGCTATTAGCAGTGCCTGCTTGAACACCCAATTCAGACAATTTTGTAGAATCATCCATATTAACGACATCTTTTTGCTTCAAAATAGAAGAAATGTTTGTCGTTGTGTCTTCGCCGTATTTTTTAATATAACTATCACTCATCAAGAACTTACCGAGAGTTCCGCTTATATCAAAATCTGTAAGTGTAGAGCTTGATACAGAGAACTTTCCACGTGCATCTATCGTAGCGTTAATTCCATAATCTGCAAGTTTATCAATAACATCGTAGATTGTAGATGTTTTTGTGAAATTTAATGTAACAGTTTGACTTCCGGCATCAGATTTTGTTGTTAAAATAAGCGGAGTTTCATCTGTTGAAGTAAATGTAATTGTATTACCATTACTATCAATCAAATCATTTAGTTTTGTTGCGCCGGAAGCCGCCGCTTCTACCGTGTGACTCAACGTATTAGAAGTTCTGTTTACAGTGACAGTCTTGACGCTTGTTTCTACGTTACCGAGTTTTAAAGCTGTAAGAATGTCGCTTCCGCCGGTAACAGCTTGTAAATATACATTTCCAACGCCTGTAATATTTACAACACCGTTAGTATCTATAGAACCAACCAAACCATAATTTGCAATTTGCTCAAAGAACTCGTCAAGAGTTTTTGATGTGTCAACTGAAATTGTTTCAAAAGTTCCATCAACTTTGTGTACAACAAGATTACCGTTTGTCATACTGTTAATAGTGCTAAGAACAGCATCTCCGGTAATACTTTCTTCTGTTCCGAAAGTTTTTTGACCGGAATTTGTATTCGTATAACTTTTATAAACATCAGTATGCCAAGATTTATTTTCACCAGCTTCCAGATGTAGAACATCTTGCAAGTTGTTAGAAATACCTTCAACATAGTTGCTGCCATTACCTTTTATTGTCAAAATACCATCCTTTAAAGATGCTGCTATTCCATAACCGGCTAAAGCTGTCAACATTTCGCCTAAGCTTTGTTCCGGATTTATTTCAATAACATCTTGTGTGCCGTTTGAAACCACCGTAATAAAACCATTTGTAGTCAACCCGATGGTTGCAAATGTAGTATCTGACTTCGCAGTAAATGTAGCATCTTCATGCATTTCTGTTGATTCATTATTAAAGTAATCCGTATTTACAGTAAATAAATCATCACCATTCAATCCTAATGCATTACGAACGTTGAGATCCATTGATGTAATATATGCTCTGTTATTCGCATTTATTGTAAATTTCCCATCTTGAACAGATGCTGATATTCCAGCACCTGCCAAAGAAATTATCAAATCTCCAACTGTATTGTTTGCTGCAAGTGTAATATTGAATGTTTCGTTGTCATTATTCTTAATTGTTACAACGCCAGTTTCATTCTCTGCAAAACCTAAGTTTCCAAATGTTGAAGTTGTAGATAAGGTTATTGTAGAAGTTGTAAACAATTCATCTGACGTTGTATTTGTGTAGTTTTGAATTGATGAAGACTTGTAAGTGTAACCATTACCAACTTTTAGTTTCAAAGCATTCATTAAATCAGCGCTTATACTTTCCACGTAGCTGTCGTCATCAGCATCGCCGATTGTAAATTTGCCGGTGGATGTACCTGAGGTCGTAACAGAAATGCTTGATGATACACCATAAGCTCCGAGAGTGTTCATCAATGTTTCCATTGTAGTCGTTGCACTTACAGCGATAGTTCTGCTTTTACCATTTTGGTTAACAACAATAGTTTGCCCTGTTGTAATACCCAAATCTGCTAGCGTAGTACTTCCGTTGAGTGTATGTTTTTCAAGCAAATTCTTTGAATCTTTATTTGTATTGTATGTAGAATAAACTTTATTATCATCCAACTTGAATAGAGATTGTAAGTTAGATGACATTCCTAGAACATAAGAGTTTTCTGTTCCGGAAAGTGTAACCTTACCGTTATCTACCGATAAAGTTATGCCATAACCTTCAAATTCATTGGCAATTTTTTCCAATGTATATGTTTTAGGAACGCTAATTGTATGGGATGTTCCCTCTTTTACAATAGTTACAGTTCCTATCAAATCTTTGAAGCCCATAGATGCCAAAGTCGGATTTAGGTCTGTAATATCATCGACTTTGTTGTATTGGGTGAGAGTTTTGCTTTGATACTTAATGTTGGTTGCCCTATCTGGTGTCAATTGTAAAAAGTCTGCCAAGCCACCACTTACCGAGTGAGTAGTTTGAAATGCAATTGTACCATCTACAAACATCCAACCATATGAATGAGACAACGAACCTAAAGTAATATCATTGCTTGCAGAATAGTAATTGTCACCTATATACATAGAATAATCATTGGTGATTTTTAGTTGACAGTCAGATGTGTTAATTATCCAGTTGTCATTACTCCAGCTTCTTGCTGCTGTCTGAGAAATGCTAGACATACTCATTCCGAAATCACTTCCGGTATTTACAACATTTCCACTTGTTCCAACAAGGGCGTTTACATTAAAACTGGCAGCGGCACAAGAGTTTGTAAGGTTTAAGTTTGATTCTGATTTCATAAATCCAACAAAAGCGCCTAAATTATTAAATATAGTTTGATTGTATGTACCCGTTACCAGACAATTTTCAATATTAACAGTAGAGGTACTATCGGTCTCCATCATACCAACAACTCCGCCTATTCTATTTGCGGCAGAGAATGCCATATCAATAGTTCCGCTGTATTTGCAGTCTTTAATATCTATTTTATTGCCAGCCATACTTACAATGCCTCCAGCCATTATAACTTCTGCGGAATCAGCAACATTAGATTTTATAGTGATATCACTACTGCACATACTAATTACATTTGGATGTGCATAATTCCAAGTGTGAGTATATGCTATAATGCCAGCTGCATATGGGTTTGCCACACGACCAGTTTCAACAGTTATTAAACCACTTGTTTTGCAATTACTAATAGTTGTAGCGCCATCAGATCGAGCCATTATGCCGGCAAGTTCAACATTCCCGGAACCGGATATATTTAAGTTTTTTACTTCAATCCCACTAAGATTAGTCTCACTTCCTCGACCAAGCACGGCACCGGCTCTGACAACAGAACGTGATGGATTTATTGTAGAATGAGCTTCTATATAAAAATTATCAAGAACCATATTCTTAATATTTGCATAGTTCGTATGTCCAAATAAACCAATGTTATGTTGACCCTCTGCAGATTCATCAACCAATTGTGTTAGATTGGAGATTGTATAGCCGCAACCGTCAAAATTGCCGGAGAAAAAATTATCAGAGCGTCCGATAGATGTCCAATTTCTATAACTTGATAAATCAATATCATTAGTCAAGATGAATGTTTTACCGCTCATGCTTTGACCATTATTAACCAATGTTGCAAGATTATGTAAATCATCTGCTGTTGAAATTGCAATCAAAGTTCCGCTTACGCCGCTAGCTGTAATAGTACCAATTTTTGACAAGTCGTATCTGGTTTCAATAAATTTTGTAGATTCAACCGCAGTCGTAGCATGAGTCCATTGAATAGCTGCTGTTGAAGTCGCTGTAGCGCCAACAGTATTGGTTACTGCTGTCATACCAAATCCAGTAGTTAATCTGCCAGAGATATACTTATGTTCAGCAGATGAGATTGATAAAATTCCATCTGTTAATTGGGCATCAAACCCCTCAGTTCTTAGTTCTGCCATAACAGAACCTAATGTGTCTGTAGCTTGAAATGTAATTGTTTTATAGGCACTTCCATCGGAATTATTAAAGACTAAAACTCTGTTTTGATATGCAGTACCAACTATTGTTTGAAGTTGAGAACCCTCTGTTGCTGTTATTGAATACGTAACACGACCAGTTGAAGTACTAGCATTTGCAACCGTCACAGTTGTCGTTGTGCCATTTACAACGTCAATGCCAAGAGCTTCCGGAATCTTGCCGGCGACATAGTTACCATTCGTGGATGAGAGCACAATACGCCCATCTTTAATCGTACTTGATATACCATAAGGACTCAGAGCGTCAAAGAAATCTTGGACACTCGCGGTTGTTGATATATCAATTGTCGTTATCAGATTACCTTCCGAGTCATGGACGGCTAATAGTGCATTCTTAGAATACATGTCAGCATCTTTAGTGACCGTTCCGGAATATTGCGAACTATTCGGTTTATATCCTACATCTTGATCAAAAGATTTGGATACATGTTGACCATTGAGTGATAAACTATTTGTTGAGTTCGTATCTATACCACCTGCAATAGCACCACAACCGCTAGCAGGTGGCAATGTTGCAATAGTATCATTGGCAAAGATTGTAGCGCTACCATAAGTGTATGAATAATTTAGAGAGCCACCCTTCCAGTTACCAACAGTACCGCCGGCAAAAACGGTATAACAAGAACTGGTTCCATTAGCTGTAACAACTACATCGCTTACACTATTTCTTAATACTGCAGAATTAAATGTCATACCAACAACACCGCCAGCCATAACAGAATATTCAGCTGTGCTTGCAGTTACACTTCCTTGTACATATACATTATCAACTGTTCCAGTTAGATAACCGGTCAATAATCCTGCCCTAATATTACTTTTAGCATTCAGATTTGTATTTTCAACGCTAGAGTTTATGATTGCAATATTATTTACAGTACCGCTTATCTCACTCGCAAGAATACCACCTCCAAGGTCTGATTGTGTACTACTATCCTTAATTACAAGATTGTTTACGCTACCATCTAAAGATATAAACATACCTTGAGAAGCGGAGGCAGAAATTCTCATATTTGATAATGTATAACCATTACCGTCAAACGTTCCATTAAAAGAGGAAATAGCATCCCAATTGCCAATATCAATGTCATTCATCAACATGACTTTTGCAACATTAGCTGACAATGCATCGTGTAATTCACTTGCGGTATGTACACAAGTATAACCTTGCGCAGTAGCTTCGGCTTCTGTTAATCTGGTAACTGAATTTGGCAAATAGTAATTTGCATTCAATTCACTCAACTTTGTTGTACGTTCAACAGCTGTTGTTTGAGTATAAGTTACTTTCATTGTAGATGACGCAGCATTACCGACTGTCGTAGTTGTTGAATCAACTTTTATTATATCGCTCAAAGTTCCGTCTACATCTTCAATATGCTTACCATCAGGAGATACCCAAGATATTACACCATTATTAATAGTGCCATCAATTCCAAATTCATTTTTGATTGTATCAAGTAAACTTCCTATAGTAGCGCCGGTCTTCGTTATCTCAATAGTTTTAATAACATTATTATCAGAATCATAACCTGCAATCTTATAAGATGTATTTGTTGTAGGTGCAACTTTTTCCAATAACGTATCTCTCGTTGCGAAAATACTATCAGTATAAGTAATAGCCAAACTTGAAGAAGTAGTTTGACCTACAGTAACAGTTTCATCTTTATCTGTAGTATGTCCAACACCAAGATTTTCCATTATTTTTCCGGCTGCATAATTTCCGGAAGGGGAAGTCAAACTTATAATACCATTTTCAATTTTTCCTACAATATCATAAGCTGATAAAGCATCGAACATATCTTGAAGAGTTGATGATGTTGTTAAAGTTGTAATTGTACCTATAACATTTTGCCCCCCATCATAAATTAAAATATTTTGGTCTGGCTCACCATCCTTTATTCCACCGATTTCACCAAGAGTTGTTTGAGCATCAGCAGTTTTTGTAACATTTTGTTTTAAAGATTCTGTCGACTGCTGATTTGTGTTTACTGTTTCTGTCTTCTCATATTCAGTAATTCCCAAAGCTGTCGGTAATGTACCTTTAATATATGTTCCATTCGGAGAAGTTAAACGAATTGTACCATTAGAAATTGTACCGTCAATTCCATGAGCCTTCAAATTATCTAAAAAGTCACCAATAGTTGTCGTATCAGAAACAGTTACGGTTGTAGTTGCTTGATCCAAAGAATTATAAACTGTATAAGTCTTATCATCTCCAGTAATACCTAAATCTTTAAACGTAGAACTTCTATCTGCAAAAACATTTGTCTTTGTATAAAGAGTTTCACCGCTTGCGGATACGGATAATTGATGAGTCGTTGAACTCATACCTAAAGCTTGTGCAACACTTCCGGTTAAAACACCACCATTAATCGCTAATCGATTTGTCTTATCTAAAGAGGCTGTTCCGCCCTGTTCGTATATTTTATTAATTAAATCATTAAGAGTTGTATTTTCATCTACCGCAATTTCATTATTATTAAAAGTTAATTTGTAGCCACTTTCTACGTAACTGGTAGTTCCTAACTCTTCAAAGATTTCTTTAAGAGTAGATTCACCCGTAACTCCGGCTGTCGTAGTAACCGTCATTACTGAACCTAGAACATAACTACTTTTATTAGATGTTTTTAATTCCATTGAAGCTTCTAATGTAGCGTTTTCAATATAACCGTTAGAAATTGTCAAATGACCTTCATTCAGAACCGCCGTAATTCCATCTTGCTTATTAATAGAATCAAGAATGTCGCCAATTTTAGTAGTTTCAGTCAAAATAGTAGAAGTTTTTAAGTTGCCTTCGCTATCATATATTTTAAGCGTTCTATCTGCTTCGCTCATGGAATTTGCGATACCGTACTTATCAAGCGTAGTGTCGCGTGTGGCATCAATCGCAATTGTTTCTTTAGCGTATAATCCGGATGAAGTTACGTATTTTCCTGCAACAGTTGTTGTCAAGTCAAGAACATCCGCAAGATTTGAGGTTCCGCCTGTTAAAGTCGCATTTTCAATAGTTAATCTGGAATTATCTTCATCCCAGCTTGCTGCAATACCTTGTTCCTGCAATTTAGTTATCAAACCGTCAATTGTAGTATCAGTTTTTACGGAAACAGTTCTTTCTTCTCCGCGTATATTAAAAATAGCAGTACCATCAGCCGTTAAACCTAATTTGCCCAACGTTGTTGCATTAGTTGCTCTCACTGTATCAACTACAGTATGACGAAGTGCTTTTGTCTTTGAATAAGTAGAAGCTACAGTAATGTGGTCCGTAGAAATTGTACCTGAACCGTATAAACATTCAAGCAAATTTGTACCTTTTTTATAGCGGTCTTGAGTTTCTGTTATAGTATGATTATCAATCAATGCTTGAACATCCGCGTCAGTCAAAGTTTTAAACGAACCGCCCGTAATAGTCAACACACCTGTTTTATCATCTAACTTAGTATTAATACCCAAGTTGCCCATATCGGTCATGAAATCTGCAATTGTTTGACCGGAATAAATCTTTTCATAGTATTTGTCGCCGTTCGCGTCAGTAACTTCCAAATAGCCTTCTTTGACTTTCAAGTCATCAACAAGACGGGTAGACAAGTCAACAATTTTGTGAACTTCAACTGTTTCTGTTAATGGTTTACCTGTAACCATTGCTGTATAAGGTTCTTTTTCCAAGCCCAAAACTTCTTCAGCCTTAAATGTTCCATCGGTAATCGTACCACCGGAGATTTCAACAGTTCCGTCGGATTTCAGAGCTGCGTACATGCCGGCATTGGTAAGTCCTGTTAGTAAATCGCCTAAAGTTGATTCTGCGCCAAGCGTAATGGTAACTTCCTCATTGTTTGAGTTTTTAACAACAACAGTATCGCCATCCTTAATTCCTGAACCGCCCTGAAGCTCTTTTAATTTGGTTGTTGTAGTAGCAGTAGTAGTTTGTGTAGTAATAGTTTCGTGTTTTAAATTGCCTGTAACCTGTGATTTGCCGTAGATATCGGCAGCCAAGCCCAAAGCTTTAAGGATTTCTGTTCCACCTTCATTTGTAATAGTAGCGTCAGAAATCGTCAACATGCCTGTTTTATCAAGAGTTGCATCAATCTTTTTATCATTTAACGCCTTAATGAAATCGCCTAAAGTTGTGTTGTTAGTAATAGTAATTTTATTATCATCTTTGTCATTCGCATAAATTGTAATCGTGCCGGCTTTCACACCCAATTCGGACATCTTAGTAGATTCTGTAGCAGCAGAATAAACAGTATCAGTCTTAGTTGTTGTTAAATCTTTACTTGTGTAACCCTCGTTTACACCTCCAAGGTGCAAAGCTTTTACGATATCAGTAGTTCCTTCGTCTATAGCAGTAGCACTTACATCAACGCTAAAAATCCCTGTCTTTTCGTTGTAGCTTGCTTTTACACCAATGTTTTGCAGCTTTTCAATAAAAGTTGATATTGTATCATTTTCGGTTATAGAAATTCCGTGTTTTATTCCGTTAACCGTAACGCCGATATCTCCGGCTTTTACTCCCAAGTTGATAAGTTTAGAATCCGCAGTAGCAGTAGTAGTTTGAACAATAGTAGTCATGTAGCTGTAGTTGGAATTAGCACGTGTTTCAGTCGCTAATTTATCAACTTTAACATTATAAGTAGCTTCTTCGGCTTCTGATGTAGCAGCGGCGGTCAAAGCTTCTAATTTACTTGAAATAGCAAGGTTTTGCGCAAACAAATCCATTGATGAACCTGCGCCTAATTTGGCGTCAGTAACCTTTTCCAACATGGAACGAAAAGATGAAAAGAAACTTTTGATTTGAGATAAGGTTTGTTGTAAAGACTGAACTTCTTTCTTTTGTTCTTCAAGCGAAGTAACCTTGGCTTTTTTTAATGCTACCAAGGATTCTACCCAAGAAGATGTATCTAATCCGGATGCTAATCCGCTAAAAGATATGCTCATTGTCTTTGTTTACCTGTGTTACTACTACCATGTAACAATGTAATTCTCAATGTTGTGGGGTAATTTTATATTCCTTTATAATAATTTGATTCGTTTCCGGTTGAAAATACTACATCGCTACTTTATATATATATTATAGCAGATGTTTATATTTTTTCAAGTGGGGGATGTTGAAACAAGCGTAATTTATGCTAGCCTCTCTTTATATGTGGAGATCGTAGCTGTTGGTGAAACTTAGTCGAGTCTTACAGATACGGGTGGGGGGGATTAAGTGGAAAATTGAAAGTGGAAAATGGAAAGTTAAGAGTTAATAAAACCCTCTCCCCTACCCCTCCCCCGAGGGAGGGGATAACTAATGATGGGATATGCTTACGACATTCAATTGAACGCATCCCGCTCCCCTCTCCTTTAATCAATTTTACATGGAGAGGGTGCCGAAGGCGGGAGAGGGTATTATAAACACCTTCATAAACTTAGAACTTAACATAACTTAACAATTCTCTTCAAAAAAGGCAATTTTAGAAAACGTAATTACTTTATATATATAAAGAGTATAAAACGAGGATAATAATATGACACCAGGATTTCATTTTTCCACTATAAATCACGACATGGTGAGTGGCAATCCGGCAACAAGTTTAAACTTGTTATGGAATCAACAACTTGAAGCGCAAAAAGCAAATGCAAGTTTATTTATGACGCCAAATTTTGATCCGTCAATCGGATATACTTATCCTGAATTCGGAACTTGGGGTAACAATTTATTAAATCCAATGTTAGCTATCCAACAAACCATGCAATCTTTCCAAAATGGTTCTTGGATGAATGGTGGTTTTGGTAACTTTAACTTCCCTAGTTTTAACAATGGCAATATTTGGAATAATTTCCAATCACTTTGGAACAATTCAAATAATTCAGGTTCAAATTCCGGTTCTGCAGCTGATAAACTAAAACAATCTCAATATGACAAATTAAGAAAAGTATTAGTAGAATATCAAAAAACTGCATCTGATTCTGAAAAAGCTGTTATTTCTACAGCATTAAACAAATCAGGTAAAATCGGCGAAAAACTTGATGCATTAAAAGATGCTGCGAAGAAATTGAAGCCTAGTTCAATTCAAGATGCATTACTTAATATGGATTCAACAAAAATTGAATTAGATACTGCCGGCTACAAGCTAAAAGATAGTAAAGCTTATACAGACTTGAAACAAAAATTAAATAACTTAGAAAAAGATATTAAGGCTAAAAAATCTGATTTAACAACCTCTACTGTTTGTACAAGCGAAAGCGACCCTAATATCTTGAAAACATTGAGCTACTGGAATGATACACACAATTCTGACAGCAACAGAAACATTATCAGATTGATTGCAGACTACTTGCCTACAGGAAGTGGTGAAGGCACTAACCAAAAAGCTAGTGTAAACAACATTGCTCAATCATTGGTAAACTATGTTGAAACAGTTAAAAGTCATTTTGATTCTGATATAGATTTCTCTAAACTTGATAAATCAAAACAAGGAGTTTCTGATGCTTTAAGTAAATGTTTAGAAAACTTTAATAGAGCTAATATTCTAGCTCTTGCAGACAAAATGGACGATTTGTATGCTAGATTACGTATGCTTGAAGCTGAAAGAATCAAAAACAATTTGAAACGCGAATATGGTAGTTTGAATAAATTATTAGGCCATGACATTGTTACAGACAGCCTTGTTGTTAAAGCTACAGAAAACGATTTGAAAGCAGAAGGAATTTCTATTCCTTCAAACAGAGATGCAGTTCCATTTAAAGAAGAAAACGAAACTGTAATTAGGGAAGATGATCCTGAAGACGAAACTGCTGATGAAAAAATCGAAAAATTAACAAAATCAGGCGAAGATAGAGCTTTGAAAGAAACTACTAAAAAAGGCGTTTATCAAACAGATACAGTACCAGCCGGTGAAAATCCAAAATTCTATACTAAAGATGAGGATGATAAACTTGTTGAATTAAAAGACGTTAAAGCAATTGATAGAAACGGTCAATGCACTATGATTGACGGCTCTAAAAAGCCTTTGTCAGAAGTAGAAAAAGTTGAAGTTCAAAAATCCGACGTACAAGCATACAATGATGAAATGAAACGCGTTAAGGATTTAGTTAAAAATGGAGCGATAGAAAATTGTAATATAACATTCCAAGGTCGAACTTTATATAAATCTAAAGGTACTAATACTGATGGTAATAAGCAATACTTTATAGTTGTTGATGGTGAATTAAAGCGACTTAACTGTAAATTTGTTGTTAAAGGATGTAAAGAAGTACAAGTTGATGACGACAAAAAAGTAAAAGCTGAAGATTTTAATGACTTCATCTCTATTAGCGATAGCGAAATTAAGACAGTTGATGAACACGCAGAAGCTGAAAAAGAACGCCAAAAAGTGAATGAAGAACAACAAAAAGAAATTGATGGATTAGTGAAAAATAAAAAAATAGCTCCATCAAACTGTAAAAAACCAAAAATTTATCGTTCATATGAAAAAGTTGGCGATAACTACGTATATTATTTGTTTGAAAATGGAAAAATCTACAAGTTAGAAGATGTTGTATCAGCTTACGGTAATGGTAATTGTAAAAAAGCTAATGGCGATTGTTATAACATCGGTAATCTTGAACAAATCAAAAGAATCGAATGCACAAAGGATGATATAGGTAAGGATGATGAAGAAGATAGCGTAGAAAGCAAAAAATATGAACCAACCGATAATGGTGCTGAATTAAGAAAAAAACTAAGACGCGGAACAGGCGACCAAGAATATAAAGACGCAAAAAGTTATTTGAACAAATTTGCAAATTATACAGAAGCAGATGACATCTATAATTTCTTAAGAGCTTATAGAGAAGAAAATAGTCATGATTGGGGTATGGCTTGGAATGCAAGAATTTGTGCACAAATATCGACAGAAGGCGGATTCACGAAAGCTGAAAAAGAAGAATATTTGAGAACTATTGCAAAACAAACACTTAAATTAATGGATGCATTAGGCAAAGATCATAACTCTGAAGATTACAAGAATATGTATTACTGGGCTTATAAAGCAGGTAAAAATGGACATTCTTGGGAAAAAGGTGGTTCTTGGTCATTCTGGAATTCAGAAAGAACAGGCGCTGCAAATAAAATGGATGATATTATTTGTAAATTAACAGATGAATATCGTGATAAGTTAGAAAATAACAATACTCAAAAGACTGAAACGTAAGAAAAAAGTTAAATAAAACACAACTCAAAGGAAATAAATTGATGTAAGATTTGGTATTTAAAATGAATTTGCCGAAGGATAACCCCTTCGGCTTTTTATTTTGTCTTGACATTATTTAAGACTTTTGAATTTTAAAAAGCAAGTCTCGGTCATTCCTTCTCCTTACAGGAGAAGGTTAGGATGAGGTGTCTCCCCGCAAGGGTATCAAAATAATTGCACCAATTTTGATAAAATGCTAAACTTAAAACATGGATAAAAAATATCACATAGCAAGAAAACTACGTAAAAATTCAACCAAAGAAGAACGCATTTTATGGCAGTTATTACGCAACAGGCAGTTTATGGGATTAAAATTTAAGCGTCAATTTCCAATAGGAACTTATGTAGTAGATTTTGTATGTGAAGAGAAAAAATTGATAATTGAACTTGATGGTGGACAACACAACGAACCTGATAATATCGAATTGGACAAAGCAAGAACAGAATTTCTTGAAAGCAAAGGGTTCAAAGTTATTCGCTTTTGGAATAATGATATTAATTTAAATATTAGGGGTGTATATGAATTTTTAATGAATGTGATTAGAAATATAAAATGACCCACACGAGCTTTCACCTCACCCTAACCCTCTCCTGTAAGGCGAGGGAAGGTGCTAAAGTCGTACACATTTTCTGTTTATAAAATATCACAAGCAAGTCTTGGTCATTCCTTCTCCTTGCAGGAGAAGGTTAGGATGAGGTGTCTATATCAAAAAAAATATATGCCATCAAAAACTCTTACTGTAAACTCAATTTTCTCCCGCAGTATCCATTTAATTGGAGAGATGTTACGAAAGTGACAGAGATGGAAAGGTGTTTATCACAAAAAGTTACTTATGATATGTCTCATTCTTTAAAATTTTGAACGCACGATAAATTTGCTCAACTAGTAAAAGTCTTGCGAATTGGTGCAAAAATGTCATTTTAGAGAAGCTTAGTTTAAAATTTGCTCTATTAGATACAATGGGGGCAATTCCGCAGGAAGAACCGATTACAAAAACTAATTCGCTTATTCCGCTCATCGAAATTTCATTAATTTTCTCAGCAAAATCCTCTGATGAAAGTTGTTTTCCAAGAATTTCCATAGTAATTACATAAGAATCATTTTTGATATTTGCTAAAATCTTCTCTCCCTCTTGCTCTAGAGCTTTTTGGGTAAGATTTTCATCTCTTATTTCGACAGGTGAAAGCTCAATGATTTCAACCGACGCATAAGGAGTTAGGCGTTTTAAAAACTCATTTATTCCGTCTTTCAAAAATTTTTCTTTAATTTTACCTAATGCAATAATCTTGATTTTCATTTTGATTAATAATCTGATTGTTGGTAATCGTCTTCGTCTTGCAATGAGGATAAATCTGAAGAATATTTAGAATCAAAATCTTCCGGTAAATATTCGTTATCAGGCCAAACTGTTTCTTCATCAAATCTGCAAGCACTTAAATTTTCTGCCATAGATAAATCAGAATTCGTTAAATCAGCACCTTGGAAAATTGCACCGGCTAAATCTGCATCAGAAAAATTGCAATAATCAACTTTTGCATAACTAAAATCAGTACCGTTTAAAACTGATTCAGAAAAAGAGCATTCAACAACATTTGCTCTTGTAAAATCAACAGAAGTCAAATCACAAGCATCAAACTTCACTTCTGTTAAATGAGAATCCGCAAAAGAAGATGATGTTAAATCAACATTAAAAAATTCTGCACCTTCAAGTTCTATATTGGAAAAATCTGTCTCGCTTAAATCAATTCCACCTTTCGCGTTTTTGATTTCTGTGTTAAACGCATCAACATTCGTTGAAACTAAGTTAATCAATTCTTCTTTTGATAACATTTTTTATGCCCTTTCAAATATTTCTAGCTAATTAAATTCATTTGCATTGCAAGCAAAACCGCTTGCGTTCTGTTTGTAACTTTTAATTTCTTAAATATACTATTTAAGTGTGTTTTTACCGTAACATCTCTAACAAAAAGCTTATCCGCGATTTCTTGGTTACTTGCACCTTGTGCAACCAGCGCCAAAACTTCTTTTTCTTTCGGAGTTAAAGCATCAATGCTTACATCTTTATTTAAAGTTTTTTCTTGTTTAGGTTGCGCTTCCTGTTGCCACTTAGAACGTCTTAAAACAGCTTCGACTCTAGCAAGCAAGTTCGGTAAAATAAACGGTTTTACGATATAATCATCCGCACCGATTTTTAATCCTGAAACAACCTTTTGATCTTCGCTCACCGCCGTAATCATAATTACAGGAATATATTGAGTTTTTTTATTGTTACGAATAGCTTTCAATGTGTCCCAGCCATCCATATTGGGCATCATAACGTCCAAAAGAATCAGGTCAAAAGTTTTGTTCATAAGAATTTTTAAAGCTTCCAAGCCGTCATTTGCTACAGTAACTTCATAACCGTACATTGGCAAAGCATCTGCCAAAAATTTAGGATTATCGTCAACTACTAAAATTGATGCAACACCGTTCATTAAACCAATTTCTCCTTTAATGCTTTAAGTGCAGCTTGCAATCTGTCGTCAACTTCCAATTTTTGCAAAATACTTGCAACATGCGCTTTTGTAGTATTAATACTTACAAACAACTCTTTTGCAATTTCGATATTGCTATAGCCTTCTGTTATAAGTTTCAAAATCTGAGTTTCGCGACTGGTTAAACCATAATTTCTTTCCGGTTTTGGAGCACTCGTTTCTTGAACTTTTGTTGCAGCTTCCAAAACTATATGGGAAATTGAAGGATCAAACCAAGCCGCACCGTCCAATACTGATTGTACAACTTGAATTAAGCGTTTTGGATTGATTTCCTTTGAACAATAAGCATTTGCGCCTGCTTTTAAGCTGTTTAAAACTTCTTGTTCATCATTATGAGATGTTAAAACAACAATTTTAATATCTTTATTTAAAGCTTTAACTTGCTTAGTAGCTTCAATTCCGTCCATGCCGGGTAAACCTAAATCCATAATAATAAGATTTATTTCATTGTTGGAAGCAATTTCTAAACCAGTTTCCGCTGATTCTGCTTCAAAAATTTTATCAACAAAATCGCAGCTCTCAAAAGCGGTCTTTAAGCCGAATCTGGTTAATTCATGATCTTCTACGATTAAAATATTACTCTTCATAAATACTATGTCCCGGATTTATGTCTGCTGCGTAATCTGAGTTTAGTCTTGAACATCTTATTAAAGATTGCTGAGCAAGTTCATTATCCCCTTTTGCTCTTAGAACAAGACTAAGATAATAATAATATTTAAAATTGTTTGCGTCAATATAATAAGAATTATTTAAATACGTTGCAGCCATATTAAAGTTCTTATCTCTTATCGCCATATTAGCTAAACCAAGCCAAATATCATTGTTTGAAATGTCAATTGATGCAACTCTAGGCATAAAATAGTCAGATTTTTGAGGGAAAACTTGTAAAGAATTTACTAACAAATCTTCATCATATTGGTTTTTCTTGAGCAATTTTTCATAAATCTTTTTAGATTTTTTATCTTTTTCCATTGCTAAATATGTTTTTGCCATACCAAC
>CAKVJE010000011.1 GCA_934754735.1 uncultured Candidatus Melainabacteria bacterium | reverse complement strand
CTTTTTCAATTTAACATGGAGAGGGTGCCGAAGGCGGGAGAGGGTGTTATTAATTATTAACTTTCAACTTTCCATTTACAATTTTCAACTTAACAAGCCCCCACCCGAATTTCTAAGTCTCGAGCACAGCTCTCATCTTGAAATTCTACCCTCCCCCTATAAAGAGAGGGATAATACGCACAACTGCTTGCGTTAGCACCTCTCCACGAGAGAGCGAATTTTCAGTAGGGTAAAGCGAACGTGAGTGAGCTAACCCATAAGGTGGAGGTCGGACGTCTACCTCTCACAAAACTTGACATTTAGTCAACTTTTGTTCGGCAGAGTACCGACACCCCGAATAATCCAAGACAGGTCGCAGTCGTACTTGAGACTGTGTCGAAAGCTACAAATGCGGGTGGGAACTTTTATGTAAAGAACAAAAACAACCAATAGGCAGAAAATAAAATACAATTTATTTTCCTAACATTACCATTAAAACGGATATATCCGCAGGTTTAACTCCGCCAATTCTGGAAGCTTGCGCCAAATTTGTCGGACGAATTTTTTCCAATTTTTCTTTTGTTTCTGTTGAAATATGTTTAATCTGCGAATAATCAATATTTGCAGGAATTCTATATTTTTCCAACTTTTCAGAAGTTTCTACTTGTTGTTCTTGGCGTTTAATATAGCCGTCATATTTAATCAAAACTTCAACTTCATCAGTAATATCCTCACCTAATCCAAGATTGCGAGTTTCTTCATCAATTTCTTTAAAAATTTCATAATTAATATTAGGACGCTTAAGAAGTTCCGCCATACGCATTCCGCGGTCGATATGCTCGCCAACTTTCGCCAAAATAGCATTTGTTTCCTCAGTTGCAGGAATTTTTGCTTCTTTTAGTCGAGCGATTTCTTTTTGAATATTTTCTTGCTTATCCAAATATCTCTTGTATTGCGTTTCATCTATCAAACCTATTTGATGACCGATTTCTGTTAATCTCGCATCAGCATTATCTTGTCTTAAAAGCAAACGATATTCTGAACGCGAAGTAAGCATTCTATAAGGCTCTTGAATATCTTTTGTAACCAAATCATCAATCAAAGTTCCTGTATAAGATGAAGCGCGAGAAAGCTCTAAAGGTTCAGAATTATTCAAATACTTAACCGAATTTATACCTGCAATCAAACCTTGCGCCGCAGCTTCTTCATATCCGCTCGTACCGTTAATTTGTCCTGCGAAGAATAAACCTTCAATATCTTTTGACATTAAAGAATGTCTTGTCTGAACAGCAGGAACATAGTCATATTCAACAGCATAAGCCGGTTTAATAATATGCGCTTTTTCTAACCCCGGAAGCGAACGCAACATTTCAACCTGAACACATGCCGGTAAACTCGTTGAAAAACCTTGAATATAAACTTCATAAGTATTTAGACCTTCCGGCTCAATAAAAATATGATGCGAAGGATTAGACGCAAATCTAACGATTTTATCCTCAATTGAAGGACAATAACGAGGTCCAACACCTTGAATCAAACCTTGATACATTGGAGATTTGTCCAAATTCGAACGAATAATTGAATGCGTTTCTTCATTAGTTCTTGTTAAATAACAAGGAACTTGCGGACGAATTGGGCGATTTGGCTTGAATGAATAAAAACTCAATTTTTCATCCCCCGGTTGAACGTCCATTTTTGAATAATCAATTGTTCTTTTATCAACTCTCGCCGGAGTTCCTGTTTTAAGCTTCTTTGTAATAATTCCATGTTCTCTAAGCGAAGCAGAAAGCCCGATTGCAGCGCGTTCTCCAAGCCTTCCACCTGAATAAGCCTGCAAACCTACATACATCTTACCTTCAAGTGAAGTTCCTGTAGTCAAAATTATAGCTCGGCAAGAATACTCTATTCCGTATTCGTCAAGCGCGCCAACAATTTGTTTGTCTTTTACTTTTAAATCCGTAATACAAGTCTGCTTAACCCAAATATTATCGGTATTTTCGATAATATGGCGCATATATTGCGTGTATTCTTTTTTATCGGACTGTGCTCTTAAAGCTCTAACGGCAGGGCCTTTAGAAGAGTTAAGAGTTTTCATTTGAATGTAAGTAGCGTCAGCAACTTCACCCATAACTCCACCCAATGCGTCGATTTCTCTAACAAGAGTTGATTTTGCAGGGCCTCCAATCGCTGGGTTACAAGGTTGAAGCGCGATATTATCAACATTTAGCGTACATAAAAGAACATTACAGCCTAAACGTGCAGCACTTAACGCCGCTTCACATCCGGCATGTCCTGCTCCAACTACGATTACATCAAATTTATTATTAAGATAGTCCATAAATGAATTATACAACAAACAAATTTAAGCAGAAAAGTTCAAGTAAAAATTGCGACTAAAAAACATTTATACTATAATTTTTCTATGAGGAAGATTAGAAAGCTTTATTATTTTGATAAAAAAAGAATGCAGGAAATGATTTCTTTTCTCAACAACAGAGATAAGTACATTAACCACATTATGTTTAATCCGCTTATTCCTCTGCATCATTTATTGCCATTGAGGTTTAAATTTCTTCCAGAATCTTATGTTTTAAAAGACAAAAAAGAAATTAAGGGTTTAATAACAGTTGCGCCTTCAAGATGTCCGCTCAAAAAAATGGAAATTCAGCGTCTGTTTTTTGAGGACAATTGTTATGATGATGCAGGTGAATTAATACAGTTTGTTGTATCAAAATACAAGGCTATGGGTGCAGCGTCTTTTGTTGTGAAAATAGACGATTTTTTGCCGGAATTGGTAAGGCTTTTTGTTGCAAAATGCGGATTTAGCCAGATTTCTTACGAAAAGCTTTGGAAAATTGGCGCATTTGAATCAGAATTTAACAAAAAAGATTTTAGAGAATTTAGAAATTCTGACGCTCAAACAGTTGCAAATCTTTATAACGAATCTTTATTACCGCATTTTAGACCGCTATTAAGCCGAGACGCAAAAGAATTTAAGGAAATCTTTTTCAAAGGACTTTCGTATTTTAGCGAATACAAATATGTAATTGAAGATAAGAGCTCAAAAAATATTACGTGCTATCTTTCTATTCAGAGCGCAGACAGCGAAAACTTTATTCTAGATGTAATTCAATCTTCTTGGGTCGAATTAGATATTTGTGCGGTAATCGGTTTTGCAAAAGCTCAAATTGCAAAGCGTCAGAAGAATTTTAATCTGTATATAAGAACAAAAAAATATACCCAACTTGGTGAGCGCGATGAAAAATACTTTATGGAAAATAAGTTTGAATGCGTGCAAAATCAAGTTGTTTTAACCAACTCATCAGCCAGAATAATCCGCGAAAATGTGCATACCGGACAGTTTACAATTTTAAGCCAATTCTGTAGCGTACGCCCAATTGCACAAAATTTCAACAATTAAAAAGACTTTGTGCTAAAATAAAAACAAATACATATTTGAAAGGATTATGAATATGCTAAGAGCCGGAATCGTAGGACTTCCGAACGTTGGAAAGTCAACTTTATTTAATGCGCTAACTGCTACAAAGAATGCACAGAGCGCAAATTACCCATTCTGTACTATTGAACCTAACGTTGGGGTTGTTGTTGTGCCTGATGAAAGATTGCAGATTTTATCAGATTTGTGCAAGGCAAAAGAAATTATTCCAACTGTTATCGAATTCGTTGACATTGCAGGTCTTGTAAAGGGTGCGAGCAAAGGCGAAGGCTTAGGAAACCAATTCTTGCACAACATCAGAGAAGTTGATGCGATTATTCAAGTTGTAAGATGTTTTGATGATGAAAATACAATCCACGTAGAAGGCAAAGTTGACCCTATTTCAGACATTGAAACAATTAATACTGAGCTTGCACTTGCGGATTTAGCTTCTGTAGAAAGACGTTTGCAAAGAATTTCTAAACAGGCTAAAGGCGGTGACAAAGAAGCTGTGTTAGAAGACGGTGCATTAAAAAAACTTAACGAATTATTGCAAGACGGCAAGTTTATCAATCTTAAAGATCACTTTACAGAAGAAGAAATTAACGTTATTAAACAACTTAATTTAATGTCTGTTAAACCTGTTATTTATTGTGCTAATGTTTCCGAATTTGACTTGAAAGACGGCAATGATTATACAAGACGCGTTGAAGAATACGCTAAATCACATGGCGCTCAAACAGTTATTATTTGTGCAAGAATCGAAGAAGAACTTGTTGAACTTGGTGAAGAAGGTGCTAAAGAATACTTAGAAGAACTTGGAATTTCTGATAGCGGTATTAATAAAATGATTAAATCAGTTTATGAACTTTTGAACTTGATTACATTTATTACAGCAGGTGAAAAAGAAGTTCACGCTTGGACTATTACGCGTGGAACAAAAGCTCCGCAAGCCGCAGGTGTAATTCACACAGATTTCGAAAAAGGTTTCATTAGAGCAGAAGTTACAGGATACCAAGATTTTGTTGATAACGGTTCTTATACGGCTTGCAAAGATAAAGGCGTTACAAGACTTGAAGGTAAGGATTATGTAATGCAAGACGGTGATATCGTTCACTTTAGATTTGCAGTTTAAAAATTTTCAAAAAAGATGGGTGCAAAAAATTGCACCCATACTTTTTATAAAAAATTAAACCGACGCAATAAATAAAAGTAACACCAACGAAACAATTGACGCAGCACCGACAAAAATCCAAAATACCGAAATTCGACCTTTTTCTTTTGTCTTAGCGGGTTTCATTGTATATGATTGTTTAACCGTTGTTTTTTTAGGCGCATTTTTAGAAGATGTTTTGCTTTCTGATTTACGCGTAGATTCTTTTCGCTCTTGATATTTTTCACTCAAACCGCGTTTCCCCGTAACAAGCAATTCAACATCATAATGTTTTTTCAAAATAGTTTTACTGCCTTTTTTATAAAACACAGCATAATTAATTGCAGCTTCAAACGCTCTTTGCAAACATTCTAAAGCTGTCATGCCATCATGTTTTACAGTCGAAGAATGCACAGAAAGATTACCCTGCTTTTTCAAAAAATACAAATCGTCAATAAATTCTTTTTCCGGAAGTGTTGTTGCTTGGTCTTTCAGAGTTGCAAGCATTTCATCAAAACTTCCGTCAAACTGTCTTCTGTCAGCTAAAATTGCTTTGCACATCTGCTCTCCAAACCTTCTGGTCTGTCCCATGCATTGTTCAAAGAATTCAGATGCATAAAGTTTTTCAGCTTCCGCAACTATTTCATACAAATTGGAATCAATCTTCTTTAGAAAATCAAAATTTGTCATATTTAATTTTCTACAACCTCAATTCCGTCGTCAGAAACGAATTGTATGCCAAATTTCGCTCTGAATAAGTATCTTACAGTATTGCTTTGAATTTCAAACATCATTTTATTGAATAAATCGTAAGCCTCTTTTTTATATTCAATCAACGGATCTTTTTGACCGTAAGCACGCAAACCGATGCCATCTTTTAGCATATCAATATTGTGCAAGTGGTCAATCCATTGATTATCAACAACTCTCAAAAGAATATCTCTTTCTAAAGAACGCATGATATTGTCAGAAGAGAATAATTCTTGTTTTACAAAAGACGGGTCATATTGTTCTGAAATCGAATTGTAAAATCCTATAATTTCTTCTTCATGTTCTTTGTAAGCCTTTTGTGCAGCATCCTTTAGAGAATCGTAAATTCTATTAAATCTTTGACCTTTAATATCATCAATTGTAATATAAGACATTTGCGGAATTGTTGCATGCAATTCTTTAATAAGAGTTTCCAAATCTTCTTGGATGTATTCTTCAGGATTCATTTCAGGCGCAATATAGCTTTTTAGAAGTCTGTCAATTTCTTTATCTATCATAAATTCAATATCACTTCTCAAATCTTTGCCTTCAAGCACTTTGCGTCTTTGGGCATAGAATTTTTCTCTCTGAATATTCATAACATCGTCATATTGAAGCACGTTTTTACGAATATCAAAGTGATATGTTTCAACTTTTTTCTGTGCTGATTGAATTTGACGAGTAATCAAAGAAGATTCAATCGCCATATTTTCTTCTACATTAAGCATGTTCATTAAGCCTGTAATCTTATCACCGCCGAAAATTCTCATCAAATTATCTTCCAATGATAAGAAAAATCTTGTAGAACCAGGATCGCCTTGACGAGCGGCACGACCTCTTAACTGGTTATCAATTCTTCGAGATTCGTGTCGTTCTGTACCAATTACGTGAAGTCCGCCCAATTCAATTACTTTTGCATGTTCTTTTTCAGTAATGGCGCGAGCGCTAGCGAGCGCTTCGTTTTTTAAAGCTTCGTAATTTTCATCATCCTGTGAAACTCCGCGTCTTTCTAGTTCTTCTTTTGCCAAGAATTCAGCGTTACCACCTAACAGGATATCTGTACCACGACCGGCCATGTTAGTTGCGATTGTAACTGCGCCAACACGACCTGCTTGAGCGATAATATAAGCTTCGCGTTCGTGCTGTTTAGCGTTCAATACGTTGTGTTTAACACCTTTTCTATTCAAAAGTGCTGAAATGTATTCGGATTTTTCAATACTAACCGTACCAACCAAAACAGGACGTCCGAGTTTGTTTTGTTCAATAATATCTTCAACAACGGCATCATATTTTGCTTTTTCTGTTTTGTAAATAACATCAGGATAATTTATTCTGATATCAGGTTTGTTTGTAGGAATTACAGTTACTTCCAAGTTGTAAATTTTGCCGAATTCAGCTTCTTCTGTCATTGCAGTACCTGTCATACCTGATAATTTCGGATACAATCTAAATAAATTTTGGAACGTAATACTTGCCAATGTTTGAGTTTCGTCTTGAATATCTACACCTTCTTTCGCCTCGATTGCTTGGTGCAAACCGTCTGACCAGCGTCTGCCAGGCATTAAACGACCGGTGAACTCGTCAACAATCATAATTTCGCCGTCTTTAACAACGTAATCCGTATCGCGAGTAAATAATTCTTTAGCTTTTAATGCGTTTAATAAATCGTGCGCGTATTGGTTATTTATATCAAATAAATCTTTGCAACCAATTATGTCTTGCGCTTTATCAATACCTTCTTCCGTTAAAATAACGTTTTTGTTCTTTTCATCAACTTCATAATCGGTATTTTTTTCTAATTGTGGTGCAACTTTTGCCATTAATGTATAAGTGTCAGCAGATTTTTCAACACGACCGCTAATGATAAGAGGAGTTCTTGCTTCGTCAATTAAAATACTGTCAACTTCGTCGATAATCGCGTAGTTGAAAGGTCTTTGAACAAGCATTTCTTTAGAAGCTGCCATATTATCACGCAAATAATCGAAACCGAATTCGTTATTTGTACCGTAAGTGATATCGCAATTGTAAGCTGCACGCTTGCGGTTAAATTCTTCTGCGTCGTGCTGATTGGAAAGAATTACACCAACTGATAGACCTAAGAATTTGTAAATTTTACCCATCCACTCGCTATCACGTTTTGCAAGGTAATCGTTTACGGTTACAACGTGAACGCCTTTTCCTGTAAGTGCGTTTAAGTACGCAGCAAGAGTTGCAACAAGAGTTTTACCTTCACCGGTTCTCATTTCGGCAATGTGTCCGTTGTGCAAAAAGTATGCACCTATTAACTGAACATCAAAATGGCGCATGTTCAAAACACGTTTGCCTGCTTCACGAACAACCGCAAAAGCTTCCGGTAAGATTTTATCTAATGCTTCTTTTTCTAAAATCTTATCTGCTTTTTCATTGTCAGAAGTCGGACGAGCGTCTAAAATCTTTTTGAATTCGGCAGTTTTGCCTCTAAGCTCTTCGTCTGAAAGCTTTTCGAGTTCTGGCTCAAGTGCGTTTATATGGTCAATAATCCCTAGTATTTTTTTAACTTTTTTTTCGTTCGGGTCGCCTAATAGTTTTAATAAAAAATTAATCATAATAATCCTCTCCAATTACAATAATGGTAGCATAAACAAGTAAAAATAAAAAATTCACCGGTTGTGGAATTGAAAATTGGAGAAAATAAAGAGCAATTTTAGTAAAAAAGTTGGGGTGGCCCCCAACTCTAGTTGTTTATTTTTGTTTCAATATATGCGCAAATATTTTCAGTTGTTTGTTTGATTATATAATCCATTCTTGCGTTAAAATCCTCATGTTCTGTATGAATAAATCCCAAATATCTTCGATATATCTTAAAATTTGCGTATTTCTTTTTGTAAAGACTTAACCCAAAAAATTTTATTCTTGTAATATTATGGTGCTTGCTTTTTGTATATAAAAATCTTAAAAAGTTATACAAAGAAAATGAATACTTTTTAAATCTTTTAAACTCTGACCAACAATCAGCATTTTTAATATTTGCTTTTGTATAAAATTTAGGATTAACTCCAACAAAATATTCTTGCATTTTTTTATATAAATAGCTTCTATTCTTTTTATTTACCATGTCATAATAGCTAAATATATGACGTAGTGATATGTTGACTAATTCTTTTGCATATAATTCTGCATTTTTAGTTTCTTCCAATATTTCATCAATTTTTTGACTAAAAATAATAGGTGCATCTAAATATTTACAATCTTCCTTAGCATAGCCTTTCACAACACTAGAAGAAATATTTACTCTATAATGATATAGACATTCTTTCTCACACATTATTTTCTTTGCATTTATAAAATTTTTAATTGAATACACACAATCAGGCAATACATACCCTAAATCTTCTGTAAAGAAATTATTATTTTCAAAAACCAGCTCTCTTTTTACAAATTTATTCCAATCTTGAAGAGGTGACCTAAAAATAAAATCAATACATTCTTCTGATGAATATGTTGTTTGTAACATTTCAATAGGAAAATTCGCTAATGAATAGTGAGGATTATTTTCAAAAGACCTTGTTTTTTGATTATACATATTAAAAGCAAATACTATCAAATCTGCATTATTTTTTGTAGCTTTTTTGTACAATAATTCGCATGTGTTTTTTTCTATAAAATCATCGCTATCAACAATTTGAATATATTCGCCAGTTGCAATTTTCAACGCTTGATTACAGGCATAGGAAAAACCCATATTTTTTTCTAAGAAAATCAGTTTTACATTAGAATTGTTTTGTTCATATTCTTTTGCTATTTCAGAATTTCTTCCGGTAGCACCATTATCAATTATTATAATTTCTATATTATCCAAAGTTTGATTCAATAAACTATCAATACATTCTTTAAAATAATCTTCCTTCGGATTATACACAGGAACAATTAAAGATACTTTTGCCATTTATTTTACCCTTTTCTTCCATCTTATTAAATTTAATATATTTTTTATTTTATAATTATTTTCTTGATAAACTTTATAAAACGAACAATTTAAAATAATATTTTTGTGTCCATTCATATAATTTTCTTTTCTGAATATAAAATTTTTAAGTAAAAAGATAAAATAGTTATTATTCTGGATTCTTTTAATTTTCATTCTTAAAATCTTATTTAATTTTTCTAATTGATTATCAGAATATATATTTTTATCAAGACAATTAAAATATTCTTTCATTTTAGCAGAATAAATTGGCTTATTTTTTGAATGTATTAAATTGTAAAACAATAAAAGTTGTTCAATATTTATTGTTACAAAAGGAAAAGCGGATTCTTCATTTAATTTTTTATCAACAATCAATTTTGAAATTTTATCAAACAACATAAAGTTAAACATAAAATTTTTACAATTTTTTTGTTTTAAAGATTCTACAACTCCTCCACCAAGATTTGTTCTATAATTATATAATTTGTCTCTTACAATTCCGATTTTTTTTGCATTCAAATAATTATTAAATGTAAAAAATGCATCAGCTCCGGCAGAACCAAGTTCTTCATCAACAAAATTATTATTATCTACAATAAAACTTTTTCTATAAAACTTATTCCAAGCTTGTGTTGGAAAATGCAAGATATAATCTTTTACATCTTCAAATTTGAAATAAGAGTTATCATATTTCAATGGAATTTGAAAAAATGTATAAAAAGGATCATCTATAAAATCTTGTTTTTCTTCATCAAACACATTAGAGCAATATATAGTCATATCTAAATCAGAATTATTCAATTTATCATGTAGAATTTGAATCGCATTTTTTTCAATCCAATCATCGCTATCAATTATTGCTAAAAATTCACCTTTTGATTGCCTTATACCTTCATTAACCTCACCAGCAAATCCTTTATTTTTTTCAAATTCTATTAAATTAATTCTAGAATCTTTTTTTGCATATTTTTTTAAAACATCCGAACAGTTTCCTGTTGATTCATTATCTACAAGAATAATATCTAAATCTTTAAATGTTTGATTAACGATACTTTCAATGCATTTCTCTAAATATTTTTCAGGCGGATTATATACTGGAACTATTATTGATACTTTGCTCATTACACACCTCTTATTTTTTTTGCTATAGATAATAACTCGTTATATTGTTTTTCTTTTTCTAAATAATGTTCTTTTTTATAAAATGGGAACAATTTATTTATTAATACGTAACGCAAATAGTTCAAAAAATTCTTTTTATATTTAAACGCCTGTTCTAATTCAAAATATAAGTCTTTTTGTAAATAATTCTCTAACATTTTTTCATAAAAAGGTGTTTTTCTTGCATAAAACCAAAAATATTCTGAGCAATTAGTATCCTTATTCCAAGGCTTGTCTGGTGCCGCATAATGTATTATTCCCGCAAAATTATCAAGACCTTGCTCATACGCTTCTTTTTGTTCTTCTATATGATTATAATTAATATTGACATAAATATTCCACTTTGCAGGCAAATGCTTAGTAACTTTATGAAATGCTATATTAAAAATATCTTGATCAGGAAACAATAATTTATCATTATATTTTTTTATTATATCTTTAAAAACATCCTCTATTTTTAACTTTCTCCATAAATCTAAATTCGCCAAAAACATACCTGTATTACAATAACGATATTTTTTAGGTATATCAAATTGAGTTTCTTGTATATTTTCAACCCAAGAGTCTTTTACTGCTGCAAATGGAGTATCATTTATGTCTATATCATATAACTCTTTTAGTGAACTTAACACTATCATGTCACCTTCTAAAATAATTGCTTTATGTATATTTGGGAATAATGATGATATATGTAGTTTATAATTACATAAATTATTAATATATTTTGAAACACATTCTTTTATACCAGCAATTAAATCTGAATTCGGGTATACATATTCTATTTTAAACTCACCATAAAATTTTAAAAATGCTAATTTATGCTTATCTTTTTCTGTAATATCCTCTGTTAATATATGAAAAAATAACTTATCTTCTTTATTCTTATTACATAAAATAGAAACAAGTAATGCCGATAAATAAGGCACATAAAACGAAGATGCAGGAATAATTATATTTATAAAATCATTTTCATAATTATCCATTCACAACCTCTTTCAATCCTTCTTCAATTGTATACTTTGGAACAAATCCAACTTCGTTATTTAATCTCGTGCTGTCTCCAACAACTCTCACCTGTTGCGGACTTGCTTGTTCATTAAAAATTACAAGATGTTCTTTATTCATAATTTTTGCAATTTTCATTACATAATCATGAATAGTTGTATCTTTTCCGGTGCAAATATTTACAACTCCTTCAACATCGCTATCCAAAAACTTTACAAAAGCTGCTGCAATATCTTTTGTATAAATATAATCTCTTACCAAGCTTCCGCTTCTTATGGTTACAGGTTCTTCTGCTCTCAAATGATTAATCACATCAGAAGTTAGCCTTCTTGGGTCAGTTTCTTTTCCGAAAGCAGAAAAAATTCTTCCCCAACCAAATGAAACACCATTATTTTTACAATAAGATTCTGAAATTTGATGCACAAAATCTTTACATTGGCTATAAATATTGATTGGTTCTGCAGGCATTGTTTCTTTTAATGTTTCATTATGATAACCGTATTCGGCATAAGTTCCCGCCATTACAACACGTTTTCCACCATATTTAACAAATGATTTCAACAAATCAATTGATGAAATAAGAAAATCAAAATTGCTGTTATCATTAAACAAACCTGTGCTTAACCACGCATAATGGAGTAAAAATTCAGGTTTTATTTCCGATAAAACTTTATCTATCGAATTTTTATCAAACAAATTTGCTTTAACAAATTTGACATCTTCATTATCAATTTCATCACCTATTGTTAGAGCATAAATTTCAAATCCAGCTTGTTTAAGAAAAGGTATCGTTTCTTTTCCTATCAAACCTGTACCTCCGGTTATAAATACTTTTTTATTTCGCATTACAACAATCCTTTCTCTGAACTCCCATTCCGTCTGCGTAAGCCTGATGTGTCCACATGTATTCCCATTTACCAAAGCGCCCAATAGACTCAATATTTTGTTCTTTCAAATAATCCAATACTATTTGACGATTTTTGTATATATCTTTGTCAAAAATCACATTGGCATATTTTTCAAACCTTATGTCTTTAACTACAATATCTTCCGGTTTGCAAACACCCATTTTGATAAGTTTTGAAACTGTATTTTCTAAAACAATTTCTTTTTCCGGTATTTTTGCATTATTAGAGAAAAATATTTCTGCCTGTAATGAACTACAACCAACCGGAACATTATCAGGCGATTTTAAATTCGGCGAATAAACTCTTGAAGACAATATATCTTCGTCATAAATGTAAAACCACAAATATTTCGCAATATCAGGTTTATTGAACCCTAAAGAAACCATATAACCGGAAGTAAACATTAAATTTTGTGCCGCAGTTTTTACATTTGCAGGAACATTATCCAACATATTTATTATTTCAGGCATTGGTAAAGTAGAAACCAGTCTTGTATATTCTGCTTTTGTCCCATCTTTAAAAGTTACAATTTTATTTTTGGTATCTATTGCTACAACTTCTTTATTAAATTTAATCTCTAAACCCTCTCTTGTAGAGTTCAATATACTTCTGAAACCTCCTTTTTTAGGATATTTCATAATTTTTGCATAATAAAAACATTCATCTTGAGTTTCAAATGCACCCTTTAAAACTTGTTCCAAATCAGGAGTATACATACGTTTACCAACCCATTTTGTTTCTAGTTCTTCCGGTTCTACACCCCAATATTTGCGAGTATATTTATAAGGAAAATTATGTGCAAAATAATCTCCATATTGAACTTGCAACCATTCTCCATAATCTTTTAAATTATCTATCTCAACATGTTTACGATTAACAAAATCACAAATTATTTTAGTTTTCTCTTCTGTCGATAAAGGCGCCAAATTATTTTGTGCAGGATGTCTTAACCACAACCCTTTATAATAGTTTGAAGGGTATGGCACATGTTCAAACAATTCCCCTGACTCTTTAAATTTATTCACAATATATTCATCTTGTGCAAAACTAAAATGCACAAATTTGTCAAAGCGAAAACCATCGATTGTAAAATTTCCGCACAATCCGCCCCAGTCGTTATTTTTTTCATAAATAACAACCTTTTCACCGGATTTTTCCAAATGATAACCCGCTGAAATGCCTGCAATTCCACTTCCTAATATTACTGTTCCCATTTTGTTCCTTTTTGTTTTGTGTATTGTCCTCTCCCCTGTGGGGAGATAGAATTTCTTAATGAAAGGGTCTCAAGATTTGTTATTTGATTGTGCCCTTGAATTTAGAAATTCTTGAGAGGGTGTTATTTTTTTAAGTTAATAAAACCCTCTCCCTAACCCTCTCCCAAGGAGAGGGGATGCGCCATTGTCGTTCATGTTTCTTGTAATTGTACAATTGCAAAGAGCAATGATTATCAGAGAGACGAAGTAATCCATAAAGATAAGCCCCCACCCGCATCTGTAGCTTTCGGCACAGCCTCAAGCACATCTGCGGCCTCCCCCTATAAAGGGAGGCAATTCTCTCTAGACAACCTACTCTTCCCACATATATCCTTTTGCCATGTGGTTTTTGATTTGTTGCTTAGAAAATTCAAACATATCATTACTATTAAGCGCTTCTTTATACCAATCAACAGTATATTCAATTGCTTCATAGAAATTTAACATAGCTTTCCATTGCAACATTCTATATGCTTTTGTAACATCCAAACTCAACAAAGTGTTTTCATGCACCATATTCGGAGTTGATTTATCAACAACTCTGCCTTTGCCATAGTATTTTGTTAAATACTCACAAACTTCCCAAACTGTTTTATTACATTCGATTGGTGGGCCAAAGTTAAATCCTTGTGCGTATTCAACAGGGTTTTCCATTAATTTTTGTCCAACTCTTAAATATCCGCTAAGTGGTTCTAAAACGTGTTCCCAAGGACGAGTTGCTTTTGGACTTCTGATTTCAATATCTTTATTTTCTTCAATAAATCTTATACAATCCGGAACCAATCTGTTATCAGACCAATCGCCACCACCTATAACGTTTCCGGCTCTAACGGAAGCGATAGCTTTGCCGTGTTTTGCGTAATCTTTTGGATTGAAATATGAATTTCTATATGAAGAAATCATTAATTCGGCACAACCTTTAGATGAAGAGTATGGGTCGTATCCGCCCATTCTGTCAGTTTCTTTGTAACCCCAAATTTGTTCAACATTTTCATAACATTTATCAGATGTAATCATAACAACTGTTTTAATGCAGTCAAACTTTCTAACCGCTTCTAAAACATTAAGTGAACCTATTACGTTTGTTTCATAAGTATATTTAGGATTGTCATAAGCAGTTCTTACAAGAGCTTGTGCTGCAAGGTGAAAAACAATTTCAGGTTGGTATTTTGCTATTGTTTCTTCTAATTTTTCACCATCTCTCATATCGCCGCGAACATCAGCAAAAATATGTTCTTTAAGATGAGAAGCGCAATAGTTGCTTCTTGTTGAATATGGGTCAAGCGCATAACCTACAACATTTGCGCCAAGCATAGTTAACCAAATTGATAACCAGCTTCCTTTAAAACCAGTATGTCCTGTAACAAGAACAGTTTTCCCCTTATAAACATTGTTAAAATTCGACATTAATTATTCTCCTTGTTATAATTTTTCCACCACTCAATAGTTGATTTTAAGCCCTCATCCAAGCTGTATTTCGGTTTCCAACCGATTGATTTTAGTTTTTCATTATTTCCAACTACAACCTCATCACCAAACGCCGCAGGAATTGCACCCCAAAGAATTTCACCTTTAAATTCCGTAAGTTCGGCGATTTTGTTTACGATATATTTAAGCTGAACAGGTTTTCCGGAACAAATATTAACCGCGCCTTGAATATCACTTTCAAGCAACGCAATCACAGCCACAGCAACATCATAAGCTGACAAATAATCTTGATATTTTTCACATGTGCTAACCTTAACCGGTTCATCATTTAACATTGTATTGATTACATACGGAATCAATCTTTCTTTTCGTTCGTATTTCCCATACAAATTAAAAATTCTTGCCCATTTGAAATCAACATCATTATTTTCACAATAAGTTTTCGCAACTTTATAAAGCGCCGATTTTGATTGCCCATAAAGAGATTTATTTTCTAATGGCGTAATCTCTTCCGAAAAATATCCATATTTGAAATCATATTCAGAAATGCTTCCGGCACCTAAAAATTTTTTACCGCCTGTTTGACAAAAATTCTTTAACAAATTCAAAGAAGCTTCTGCCCAGTCTAAATTAACATTATGACTATGAACTTTTTTATCACCATACCACGCCATGTGAATAAGAGTTTTAAAAAAATTTTCTTTAAAAAAAAGACTTACTTCATAATTGCTTAACAAGTCCAATTTGATTATACGCAAATTTTCTCTTGGTTCAATTTTTTGCAAATGCTCAATTGCGCATACCTTATACCCTTTGTCTAATAATTGATTTAAAATTTCTCTACCTATAAGTCCGGTCGCGCCTGTTAGTAAAATTTCATTATCCATTAAATAACTCCTACTTTACCTACAAACGCATTCTGCTTATCCCAAACTTTCCAAGGAGCGTTGCCGTTTTCCCAATATTCGTTTAGCTCGATTTTGTCGCGTAAAGTATCCATTGGACGCCAGAAGCCCGAATGTTTAAATGCATTCAATTGTCCATCATGAGCGATATTTTCAAGCGGACGACGTTCAAAAATTTCATTTGGCTCATTGCTTATATAATTGAAAACTTGAGGTTCGCAAACAAAGAAACCGCCATTAATCCAAGCACCGTCGCCTTGAGGTTTTTCCTTGAACGAAGTAATTGTGTTATCACTTCTTATATCCAAAGCTCCAAATCTTCCTGAAGGCTGGACTGCCGTCATTGTCATCAATTTTCCGGATTTTTTATGAAATTCAACCAATTCTGAAATATTAACGTCGCTCACACCATCGCCATAAGTTAATAAAAACGGCTCATCCCCGACATACTCTTCTGCTTTTTTAATTCTTCCGCCGGTCATTGTATTTTGACCGGTATAAAGCATTGTAACTTTCCAAGGCTCTGTACGCATTTTGTGAAGCTCGATTGTATTAGATTTCATATCAATCGACAAATCCGAATATCTTTGATAATAATGCACAAAATAATCTTTTATCATGTGAGATTTGTATCCTGTTAAAATCACAAAATCATTGAACCCATAATGAGAATAGATCTTCATTATGTGCCACAAAATAGGATACCCGCCGATTTCAACCATTGGTTTCGGCTTAGAAACAGTTTCCTCGCCTAATCTTGTACCCAATCCGCCAGCCAGAATTAGAACCTTCATAAACTCCCCTTTCGTATTTTAATTTCTATATTTAATATCGTTATAACCTTGTATGCAGAATCATAAATCGCTATATTTTTTACTGAAAAAATACGCTCGATGAAATTTTTTTTAATTTTATAATTTCTTACCAAAAGTTTTACAATCTGTTTTTGTAAATCTTTATCTGTAGTCAAAAAATCTAATTGACGATGCTTAATTTGTTTTGCTATTTCAGCTACTTTTTGACTTTTTTCAATTGAAATTCCTTGACCTTCACAACGATAATCCAACAATACTTCCTGAATAACATAAAATTCGCCTTTAAAAATTAAACGACTATAAAGCTCGATATCATCGCAAACTTCATTATCTTCCCTGTATAAAAATTCTTGCAGATTTTCTTTTTTAACTCTTATCATCAAAGATGAATGCACAAGAAAATCACGCACTAAAAAATCCAGCAATCTTGGTCTTAGTGGAGCTTTTACAATTTTACCCTCCGGAAATCTCCTAAACCAACTCGCAACTAATACAACATTTGGATTGTTATCCAAAATTTCAACTTCTTTCTCAAATCTCGTAGGTAATGCAATATCATCAGAATCCATTGCTACATAGTATTCACCACGCATATTTTTTATTCCGAAATTTCTCGCAACTGCGCAACCGTGGTTTTCTTTTAGCTCAAAATACCTTATACGCTCATCTTGATAACTTGCAACAACCGATTTTACATCAGTTTGAGATGCGTTATTAATTATAATAAGTTCAAAATTCTTGTAAGTTTGAGTTAAAACACTCTCAATTGCAGCCCTAAAATCACTCTCTTTAGTATTGTATACCGGCATTATTACTGAAATTTTTACTTTTGAATTTTCTTCCACGACTCTACGCTTCCCAACAAACTTCTTTCTACATTTTGTATACTATGTATCGAACGCAATATTAATGCACATATTCATGCTATCATGGAAATATTTTTTGTACAGCTAAAAATTAAAATATGTAATATTGTTTACATAACAAAATAACTAGTTAAAATATCATTATCTACACATTGTTCATTTTGTTTATCGCATTATTTAACTTTTCTAATAGAAACAAATAAATTTTATGCTATAATAACTTGTACGAATAGGAGAGTACTATGTTTAAAAGAGAAGCAAGTTGCGAATTAGAAAAAGAATTATTTAAAAATGTTTATGACAAAACACCGGATTATATAAAGAATTTAAACTTATTTGATTTCAATAATGAAAACGAATTTACGTTTATTCTTAAAAGAGCATATTTATATCCTCAATCAAAAGAAAATCCGGAAGGCTTAGGATTAATCGAATGGTTTGTTAATTACAAACGAGAAGCGCAAGTTTCTACAGCAGGTATCAGAGGCCCACAAAATATTTTGTTCCCTCAAGATACAAGATTCCCGATTAATCTGGTTGGAATTATCCTTGCAACACTAGCTAAGGCTTTGGTTGCACGTAACAAATATGAAGGCAAAGAAATCCTTAAACTTGTTGGAAGCGAAGTAAGATACAATTCTGATTTGTACTTGGATGCGATTGCTCGTATTCAAGCGGCACAAGGAATTAAAACACTTACTCCAAAAGATAGAAAAACTATTCCAATTTGGTTGGCTTCATTTTTAGCTTTCAAATTAGATTTAGTGGGCGGTGAATACATTACATCAAGCCATGGTATTTCTGTAAAGACAGCTACAAAAGATTTAAACTCACAAGGCAGCCAATATTTGCCGGAAGAATCTTTGGAATTTGTTGATATGATTCAAGAAATTTTTGAAATTGCTGACGAAGAAGGTTTTTACGAAATTACGGTTGCTGCAAAAAATAATCCGCTAATTGATGAAGAAATCATGACAAAACTTAATGACGGTATTGATTTATACGTAGATTACTTGAAATCAGGTGTTGCGCAAAACTTGGAAGGCGTTAAGAAAATGAAATCTAAGCTTTTTGTTGAGTGCGTTGGCGGATGTGCATACAGAACATTAAGCAGAGTATTAGAAAAATTGGGCATTCAAGATAAATATATTTGGAACAATACAGAAGAAGATCCGTTTTTCCATTCAATCGGCAAATACGATACTGACCCTAAAGGTAACAAATGTTTCTACGATTATTCAGTAGACGCAACTGTTTTAGCAAAAAGACCAAACGGCGAAAAATTCTTCCCTGTAATTGAGTCTTTACACTACGACAAAGTTCTTGCAGATTGTCCGCTTGGCACAATTGTATTGATTACAGATCCTGATCATGACAGATTAACAGTTTGCCAAATTGAAGCTATCGGAAACGAACCAATGCTTGAAGATTATGGTGTTTCTTTTATAAAACTTGATGAAAGCAGAATTTTAACTGTATATAGCGCAAATCAAGCGTTCTTAATGCTTATGAATTATCGAGTAAAACAACTTAAAGCTCAAGGTAAATTCAAAAATCATCCAAGATTTATGATTAAAACAACTGCTTCTGCTCTAAGTTGGGATGAATGGGCAAAAGCTCATGGAATCAAGGTTGTAAATGTTCCTGTAGGTTTTAAAGAAATCGCAAATATTATGAAAAAAGTTGAATTGCAACTTAAAAACAACCCTGATAAAGAAGTTGTGGTTGATGATGTGTTCGGTAATTCAATTAACTTAGGTGTTCAACCTAGATTAATATTCGGCGGTGAAGAATCAGGCGGTATGATTATGGGTTCAGAAGATTTAATTGAATCTTTGGCAGGCAGAAAAGCAATCGCTATGAGAGAAAAGAGTGCAACAGAAGCTATTATTGTTGCATCTGCACTTGCTGCTAAGTTAGAAGAAGATAATAAAACACTTTCTGAATATTTAGTTGAAATCTTTGATGAAAATAATATCATTGCAAAATATGACGTTAGGGAAGATATCGCTTATTATAACGAATCTGAGCCTGATATTGAAAAATTAAAGAAAGCAAAATTTGCAGGTGAAACTTTAAGAACAAGAAACGATTTATTTTATTTATCACTAGCAATTGCAATCAGAGAAGGCATTGCAGATATTAATGCTGTGAAAAAAGTTCTTAATAGCGCATTCGCAGAACTTAATTTTGATAACTTGAAATCAGTTAAATTTGTTGGCGATGGAACATATTTAGAATTTACTGATAAGTACGTTGAAATAAGACCATCCGGAACTGACGCAAAAACAAAAGCTTACGCTGGCGGTGAAGATTTAGAAATGATTGAAAAATATTCAAGAGTTTTGGGTAATTATTCCGGCGAAAGAACAGAATTGCACAGAGAACTCATTTCTGATGAATTTTATGAATCAGCAAAAGATAAAGCTTTGGAATATTATTTGAAGTTTGTCGAAAAAGACGCAAACAACGAAGTCTTTGAGATTCCGGAATACAAATTTTAACTAAAGAAAAAAGGATGACCGTTAAGTCATCCTTTTTCACATAAAGAAAGTAAAGTGAGATGCGATTTGAACACCACAAGCGCACTCAC
This sequence comes from uncultured Candidatus Melainabacteria bacterium, assembly GCA_934754735.1. Taxonomy (GTDB): domain Bacteria; phylum Cyanobacteriota; class Vampirovibrionia; order Gastranaerophilales; family Gastranaerophilaceae; genus CAG-196. Next base: position 10,919 of record CAKVJE010000011.1, on the reverse strand, counting down.
TCCCTCATGCAATAATGTCAGGTAAAGTGTAAAATCGAACCTCAGAATGACAGCACGCAGAAAAGTCTGACGCTCAGTTATTACGAGAAAGTTTTATTAACTTTTGTAAAGCGTTCAAACCCGCTATTTTCGGCATTTAGTATAATTAATCTACAACTAAAGTATAATTTTTTCAAAAAACATTAAAGTTTTTAAAATTTGTGCCGTTATACATGACATAAGAAGAATTTTATTTTGTAGGAAGGAATATTATGACAGATAAAGAAGAATTAGGTGCATCACTCTTCAGCCGTTCAATTGACTTAATGGAAGATGATCCGCTTGAAGAAATTTTCGCTCTAAACTTGGGTGATTTCATTTCCGAGTACCTGATTTCAGAAGATTTGGCTAATAAAATCGGTAAGGATGTTAAGGATAAAACAACAAAGCTTAAATCACAGCTACAAGAGCTTGTTTCAATTTATTCTTTGGATAACACACTTTGCGTTTTAGGTTTCAATTCTCAAGACGAATACGTAGTCTACAATTCAATTGCAAAAACATTAACGCAAATTCTTGATGTTGACGCATGCCACATCTATCTTACAAAAGAATTCACAAAAGGTTTGAATATTGAAGATAAAATTTTAGGTTTAGTTGGTTCATCTATCGAATTTGATGAAGATATTTACGCTAAGAAATTGAGTTACGCTGATGATGACAAATCAATAGTTGTTAAAGCGTTTAAAACGCTTGAAACAGTACAAATAAAAGATGTTACAAATATTGATAATTTTACGCCAAAATACGAATTAAAAGAATTTGATGTAAAGTCATTGGCAATTGTTCCTATGCATAATAATGCACACGTAGTTGGTGTTATTGTAATTGAAAATTATAAGGAAAAGACTATTAAGCGCGCATACATGAATCTTCTTGAAACAATCGGAAGATTATTTGGAACTTCTATGCATTTACAAAAAACTATTGATGAAGTAAATGGTTTAGTCAAAGATGAAAATGTTACAGCAGAAGAATTACAGCACCAAAGAGCTGAATTAACTGCTTTAATTGGCGATTTAGGTGTTCAACAGCAAGCGTTTGTTGAAAAATTAGCAAAAGCAGTTGACGAAAAAGGTCAATACAAAGTTGCTCATTCTCAAAACACAGCAGAACTTTCACGCAAACTTTGTCGTCAGCTTGGCTTAAATGAAAAAACAACAGATTTAGTTTACTACGCAGGTTTGTTACAGAATATCGGTAAAATCACTCTTCCGGAATCATTATTTACAAATAAAGGTAAACTTTCAAAAGAAGAATGGGAAAAATTGCAAAACCATCCGAATGTTGGTGTAAATTTGCTTATGAACATTAATTTCTTATCAGAAGTTATTCCTTATATCCATTACCATAAAGAACGCTGGGACGGTGGTGGCGAACCGGAAGGTTTGAAAGGCAATTCAATTCCGTTCGGTTCAAGAATTATAGCTGTTGCGGATGCTTACACAGCCATGACCTCTGATCGTTCTTATAGAAAAGCAATGGATAAAGGCGAAGCTTTAACTGTAATCAAAAGTGAAGCCGGAATAAAATGGGATCCGGTTGTTGTAAATGCTTTATTTGAAATCATAAACGGATAAAATTAAAGAAATAAAACCCTCAATTAAATATCATTGAGGGTTTTATATTTTTTAATAATTAATTCTTAATTCCAATATTTATCAAGCCATTTTGTCGGTTTAATATATCTGAATCCCATTTTACCAAAATATCCTTTGTAAGCTTGTTCCGGATTTGGTTTTCCGTGAAAAATCAAAATCTTAGCTTCTTCCGGATCACGTGGAACTTTAAACCAGCACATTGGAAATTTATGCAAACATTGACGCTTGAAACTTACAACCCAATCTTTCGGCCAATATTTCAACAAACCTTTTCTGTCCATTTCGTAAGACAAAAATGCTTGCTCATTCTTATATCTTTCTCTGATGGTTTTTCCTTCTTGATAAAAATGTTCAATAATTTCCGGATGTTTACCAACTTCAAAACGAAAAACTGATGAATTCCCTATAATATCGTGAGGGAAGTCGTAATCTTTAGAAATCAAAAAGCTTCCTTCAACTTCGAAAAATGGGTCAAGCGAACTTCTAATAATAATATCCAAGTCTAAAAACAAAGCTGTACCTTGCAAATCAGAAAGCGGATTAGCAAACAAACCCAGTTTTTTCCACATTCTATCAGGAATTCCCTCGTCATTAAGTTCTGGAAGCGGACGAATTTCAACACCTTCCACGATTCCTTCTGCGTTATCTGTAAAACATACAAACCTATGCGGTAAAGACAAATTCTTTTCAACCATTTTATAAAGCTTGTTTACATATTCCGGACCAAATTTTGTTCCCCATTTAATACAGATAACATTTCTATCCATTTATAACTCCTTCTGACTTAACTCCCTTCTCTTTATAACATAAATAAATTGTAGGTGCAAAAGACTTTTTAGTTTTGATTTTCATAAAGCCACCACAGGGGAACAGTTATGTTATATGCATTTAATCTTTCACATTTTTATGTTATCATTATCACATTGAAGATATGAGGGGTTATCGTGAAAAAGATCTTAGATATGTTAAATAATCAGCGTTTTGTTAGAAACTACAAGCGCATGTGGCCTTACGTTAAACCTGTTTGGTTTAGAGCACTTTGCTCAATGCTTATTTGTATTCCGATAGGTTCATTAGACGCAATTATTGCACTTGCCCTAAAACCATACATGGATTTAGTTATGGTAGAAAAAAGTGTAGCTTCGCCATGGTACATTCCACTTGGCATTGTAGCTTTCACTTCTGTTCAAGGCGGTTTGAAATACTTGTCATCTTATCTTTCAACTTGGGTTGGCGGAAAAATTACAAATGGATTAAAGTTTGATTTATTCAAGAAATTATTGACATTTGAAACGTCATTTTATGACAAAAGAAATTCCGGCGATGTAGTATTCCAGTTCAATAACATGGCTGATTCTGCATGCTCCGGCTTGTTAGATAATTTGAGCGTTTTCACTCAGAGAATTTTCTCATCAATTTCTCTTGTGTGCGTTTTATTCTACAACTCTTGGCAATTAGCTTTAATCGCGGTAGTAGTTTTAGGTTGCGCATTCGCTCCAGTTGCTAAAATTCAAAAACGTATTAAAAGTGTTATGCAAAAAACCGTCGTTGCAGACGCAGCAATCATTACAGAATATAACGAAGTTTTTGCCGGCAATAAAACAATCACTTCTTACAACTTGCAAAACAATGAAACAAGCAAGTTCCAATGGATTCTTAAAAATGTGTTTAATTTAAGAATCAAAATGGTTCAAAAGACTCAATGGCTTTCACCAATGATGCACGTAATTGTTTCTGTTGGTATCGCAGCTGCTATCGGTTATGGTTCACACTTAATTATGTCAGGTCAAATCACAAGTGGTAACTTTGTTTCATTCATTACAGCATTAATCTTGTTATACACACCTGTTAAAAACATTGGTAACAACTTGAACGCTGTTCAATTCTCATTCTTTGCAATCGAAGGTATCTTTGACTTGTTAGATACTCAACCTGCAATCAAAGATAAAGAAAACCCACAAACATTGGAAGAAATTAAATCTAGCGTGAAATTTAAGAATGTTAATTTTGAATACATACCAAACACACCTGTTTTGAAAAATATTAATCTTGACGTTCAAAAAGGTCAAACAATTGCATTCGTTGGTAATTCCGGCGGTGGTAAAACGACAATTGTAAACCTTATTCCTAGATTTTACGATATCAAATCCGGTTCAATCTCAATTGATGGCGTTGATATAAGAGATTATTCGCTTCAATCATTAAGACAAAATATCGCAGTTGTGTTCCAAGACAATTTCTTGTTCTCCGGCACAATCAAAGAAAATATTTTGTTAGGTAATGAAAAGGCTACAGACGAGCAAATTCAAAAAGCTGTTAAAATGGCTTATTTAGATGAATTTATCGCTTCTCTCAAAGACGGTATAAATACTGTAATCGGCGAACGCGGGGTACTTTTATCAGGCGGGCAAAAACAACGTGTTGCGATTGCAAGAGCGTTTTTGAAAGATGCGCCAATCATTATTTTGGACGAAGCTACATCAGCTTTGGATAACAAGGCTGAAGCTATTGTACAAAAAGCAATTGACAACTTGATGCAAGATAAAACAGTATTCGTAATTGCTCACAGACTTTCAACAATTCAAAACGCGGATAAAATCGTTGTTATTAACCAAGGTGAAATTGTTGAAGAAGGCAACCACGAGGAATTATTGAACATTCAAAACGGTGCATATAAAGCGCTGTATGAAATGCAGTTCAAGAAGCAGGAAGCGCACGCGTAGGGGGTTGTGAAGGTAAACACCTCACCCTAACCCTCTCCTCTAAGGAGAGGGAATGTGCTAAAGATGTTCGTTTGTAAGCGTTAGCCCCTCTCCACGGGGGAGGGAACAGCCGTTTGAGCGTAAGCGAATTACGGATGCGGGTGGGGGCTTATAAGAAAAATAAATGGAATGTGTATTATGGATAAAATATTCTCAGAAAAAATCAATCTACTAAAGGCACTTGCGATAGTGCTTGTGGTTTCGGGGCATTTGGAATTTCGACTTTTTGACATGTTTCCGCCATATTCGTTCCAGTTAGCGCTATTTTTCTTCATTTCCGGCATGCTGTTTAAAGACAAGTATTTAGACAGAGTTTACGAATATGTGATAAAAAGGGTTAAAAGCCTTCTGGTTCTTTACTTTCTGTATTCTGGATTTTATGCACTTGTTACAATTGGAATTGAAAAACTTACGGGCAAATTCTGGGGCTGCGAACTCAGCCTAAAAAACTTTTTTATCACCCCGTTTTTGAACGGTCATCAATTTGATTTATCTTGCCCAATGTGGTTTGTTCCGCAACTTTTTATCACTATGATGATGTTTTTGTTCTTGCAAAGATTGTTGCGCGAAAAACCTGAGTGGACAAGATTTTTAGTATATGCAATTTTAGGATTTGGTGCGATTCCTTTACTCAAAACCGTTACATTAACTCCAACAATGCTTGTTATTATAAGAACGATTTTTTCTTTGTTTTTCGTTTACTTAGGTCATTGTTATACTACAAAAATTGAAGGCAAATACAATATTTTCACACCAAAAATTCTGGGCGCAGTAATTTGTATTCAAGCTATACTATGGCATTTTAACCGAGATTTCACTCCGGCACACGGGATTGGTTTAAGCTATGTCCTTGTTTGGGGGAGATTTGATGACCAGCTTATCGTTCCCGTTCTAACAAGTATTACAGGGATTTGGTTTTCGCTTTTGTTCATAAATATAACTTACGATTATATTAAAAACATTAAATTTATTAATTTGATTGGTGAAAACACTTATCATATTATGGCAAACCACCTGCTCGTAATGTACATAATTACTGCAGTATTATTCTGGTTGAAGGGAATTCCAATTGCTGAACGTAATTTGCACAACATTTATTGGATTTATAACCCTGTACAAAACACGTATTTGTATTTTGTGATAACAATGATTGTTTCAACATATTCTGGGGTTGTATTGAAGTGGATTAAGAAAAAAGCATTATCACTTTTTACTTAACAACTTCTAATGTTTCATAATCATTCAAATATGGCAAATGTTCTTCCGTAATTAATTCACCTGGAAGTAAAATTGAAATTCCGGGAGGACATTCTGCAACCACTTCCGCAGAAATTCTGCCAATAGCTTCAGATTTCGCAATAGTTTCTTTTTCCGCATAAAATGCATCTCTAAGGCTCATTTTTATTTGAGGCTCAAGAAGCGGCATGTGTTTGCGGTTTTCTAAATAATAAATATCTTGATAATTTGTAGCAGCGATTTTTTCTAATGCATCAGCTAAATATTTAAAATCGGAACGTTTATTGCCGATATTACATAAAATTAAAACCCCAATGTCAGAGGCCGATTCAACTTCAATGCCGAAATCGATTTCCAAAATGGATTCCAAACGTTTTCCTGAAAGTCCGTCAATTCTAACGAATACTTTTGTAACATCGGTTTTATAACCAAAATCACCTTTCAATTGATGTAATTTAGGAATAGCATCAAGTCTTGTTCTTAAGTATTTTGCATTCTTAACAGCTCTATCTAACAATTTTTGACCATTTTTTGATTGTAAATTTGCTCTTGCAGCATCAAGACTCGCTAATAACATCAAGGACGGGCTTGTTGTATGCAAAAGTTTCAATGCCTTTTCAACAGCTACAACATCTAAACAAGAGTTTTCGGCGATATGTAGCATTGAACTTTGGCTCATGCTTCCACCAGTCTTGTGAAGTGAATGCACAACCGCATCTGCGCCCAATTTTAAAGCCGTTTCCGGAAGGTGTTTGTTAAAATTCCATAAACATCCATGTGCTTCGTCTACAATTAATGGAATGCCATGTTTTTTACAAACAGCGCTGATTGATTTAATATCAGAAACGACGCCTTCGTAAGTCGGATTTGTAATCCAAACCATTGAAACATCTTTGTTTTCATTGATTAGTTCTTCAATTCTTTGAGCATCAATATTTCCCCAAACAGACCAATCATCAATTTTATTTGGGCAAACCCAAATTGGTTCAGCGCCTGAAATTATCAAGCCTGTTAGAATTGAACGGTGACAGTTTCTGTTAACAATAATTTTTTGTCCTTTTTTAGTCAATGCCATAGCAAGTGCTAAATTGCCTGCAGTTGAACCGTTTAAAAGGAAAAATGTCTTTTTTGCGCCAAATGCTGTAGCCGCAAGTTCTTGCGCTTCTTTAATCGGACCCGTTGCAGGATGTAGTGTGCCTAAGTTATCAAACTCATCTGTAGTGTCAATATTTAAAGCTTTATCACCAATAAGTTTTCTAAAATCTTTGAAAATAGCTTTACCTTTTGTATGTCCCGGAATATGGAACTGGTAAGTCGGATTTTCATAAGCTGTTTTTAGCGCCTCAACAATCGGAGCTTTTATTTTTATTGATTCTTTAATAGTTTCTTTTATTTCTTTTTTTAAATCTTTTGCCACTACATTTTCCCTTTGATTGATACTTGCTGTTAATATAATACTCAAAAAAAATTTTTTTTGCTATTAAAATGTAAATTACACACTTTTTATTTATAACCAAACTGGGGAATTAAATTTTTTATCATTGATTTTATCATAATTTTGTTATGACAAATAATTATGATTTTCAATATGACAGTTGTATTTCACGGGGAATTTGCTCAACAAATCCACGTACATCTTCTCTGCAAGAAGTTCTTGTGCTTTACCTAAAATTATCGTCACATTATGCTTTTAAATTATACGAGCATGGTGTTTTAGATGAAAAAATAAAAGTTTTAATACTTAAAAGTATATCAACTCTCGTCTCTAATCCACAATTTTCAGAAACAGATTTTAAAAATTTAACTCAATGTTTTAACTCAGAATTGCCAATTTTAATTTCTAAATACGAAAAATCTTGCGAAGAAAAAGGCGTTGAGCCGGAATATTTGAAATCTGTAATCAAGTATAATAAAAATCTTGATATCATTAAATCAATTCAACTTGGTGAAAAAGAATTTTTGAAAAAAATCAAACTTTTATCTCAAGAAGTTCAGAATTTATATCGTATAATTTTTGTAATCGCCAAAAGTATTTGCATAAATGTTTTGGATTTAGAAAGTTTTGAAACAAATTCTGATGTTGGTTATTTAACGATTTTAGAACTTTTAAATTCATTAAATATTGAAAATGTCAAAACGGATGAGTTAAAAGAAATTATTATAAAAGCGACAAAATTAGATAATAAGCTTATGAAACTTTTAAGAAATAAGCAAGAAGAACGTTACGGAAAACAAAGAGTCAACGAAGTTTCTTATTCAACTACACCTGCAAAAGCAATTTTGGTAGTAGGTTCGAATATTAGAGAACTTGAAGATGTCTTAGAAGCCGTTAAAAATCAGAATATTGATGTGTATACTCATGACGAAATGATGATTGCACATACTTTTCCAAAATTTGCAGAATATAAGAACTTAAAAGGACAATATGGGCAAGGTTTAGAAAATTGTTTGTTAGATTTTGCAACTTTTCCGGGGCCAATTGTATTGACGCGCCATTCACTCTATAACGTAGAAAATTTATATCGCGGACGACTTTACACGACTGATTTTGCTTCGTCTAAAGGAGTTATTCCGATTAAAGACAAAGATTTTTCAGATGTAATTAAGGCTGCAAAAGACGCAAAAGGCTTTAAAACAGGAAGACATTGTGAAAGCGTTTCTCTTGGTTATGACTATGATAATTCTATAAATCTAATTGAAGAAAAATTTTCTCAAAATAAATATTCAAATATTTTTATTATCGGTTTAAACGGTTATACGCTTGAACAACAAACATATTTTGATAAACTACTTAAACAAACACCAAAAGATGTTTTAATAATTTCGCTTTCTTATTGTGCGCAAAAAGAAAATGTTATTTGTTTAAACGCATGCTTTGACATTTTTGCAACAATTGAATTTGCAGAAGGTTTAAAAACAAAATATTCGCTTCCGATAACCGTATTTTATCCAAAATGCGACAGGCACACACTTTCGCAAATGATTTATTTGAAACAGCATGACAAAATCAATGTTTATATAGGCATTTGTACGCCAATACTTTTAAATCCGAATTTGATGAATACGTTAGAAAACATTTTTCAGATAAACGAACTAAGTTCTGTCAAAAAAGATTTAGCCAAGATTTTGGGATGAGCCGATTGTTCTTAAGCTTAATTTGATGTATATTAAAATGAGTATTTAAGAAAAAGAGGTTTTATATGCAAAATACGGTAATTGTATTTGACAAAAATAACAATTCCAGAGAAGTTATTAAATCGTTTCTAGATAGTTTTGATTATGTTAGTGAAGTTAAGCTTTTTGACGACTACATAGAAGGATATAACGAGGTTAAAAACTGCGGTTCTAATTGTATTGTTATTATGGATATTTCGTCTGAAGGCGAAGATATAAAAGAAATGGCAGACAGAATAAAGCTTTGTACGTCAAAACTTATTATAACTTCTTCTGACTCATCAACAAATACGATTATTAGAGCTTTAAGACTCGGGGCTAAAGAGTTTTTGCCTAAACCTGTTTTGAAAGAAGATTTAAATAGAATTTTAGTGGCGCTTTCCAGCGTTTCTTCAGAAGATGTTTCTTCTCCTGCGAAAATTATAAGCGTTTATTCAAATAAAGGCGGTATTGGAAAAACTACAATTGCGGTAAATCTTGCATTAGAACTTGCTAAAACAACAAAAGATAAAGTAGCGCTTGTCGACTTAAATTTACAACTTGGCGATATTTCTACGTTTTTGAATCTTAATCCGATTTTTGATGTTAATTATGTAATTAAAAATTTGATTAATAAAAAAGAAAGCGCAATAATTAAGTCGTTGGAAAAATACAAAGAAACATCTTTGTATGTGCTTTCTGACCCAAATTATATAGAACAAGCAGAAAGTGTTACGCCGCAACAAATTGAAATGCTGTTTAAAGCGTTAAAAAAAGAATTTACTTATATTATTGTAGATATGTCTTCAAATATTGATGAAAATTCTCTGAAAATCCTTGATTGTTCTGATTGGATAATGTTTACAACGATTGTTAATATTCCGGCGCTAAGAAACGCTCAGAGATGTTTGAATTTGTTTCAAACAAGAAGATATCCGAAAAACAAGGTTAAAATTATCGTTAACCGTTATATGGAAAACGATGAAATCAAAATTGAAGATATTGAAAATACGCTTGCAGAAAAAGTTTATTGGAAAGTTCCAAACAATTATTTCACAATCATGGAAGCGATTAATAAAGGCGTTAGCATTTCAGAAGTCAATCCGTCCTCTAATATTAGCAATAATTTTAGAGATTTTGCAACAAAAGTTTCCGATGAAATTATTGAACAGTCTGTAATGCAATATAGAATTTAGGAGCAAAAAATGTTAAGCATCATAAAGCAGAGTTTTGATTTTACAAATAAATACATAATTTTAGCAACGCCTTTGATATTATTTTCGTTGCTTTCCAGTTTGTATATTTTATTTTCTATCGGCGGAAATTTAATTAGTTTAATTTTTGCAATGGTATTGTTTACGCTTATGCTTGGCGCATTTTTGTCAGGCTGGTTTTTTATGATAAAAAAATGTATTACAAATTTTAATGATTCAGATTCTAATGCTTTAATCAAAGAGTTTCCTGCCGGAGTCGGCGAATATTTTGTACCGACTTTAGGATTGATGTTGAATTCGTTTATTGTTTCTGTAGTTTTGATTTTAATCTCATATTTTGCCGGCATGAAATTGATTGGCGATATCGGAATTACACCGGACGCGCTTTCTAAAGCAATGGAATCTTTATCAGCTTTGAAAACTTTTCTGATGGGATTGAGTGAAGAACAATTGTTTAAACTTAATGCGTGGAATTTGCTATTGTTTGGCACAATGTCCATAAATTACTTTTTAATTATGTTTTATTCTCCTGCTTTATTTTTCAAAGAAAAAAATCCGTTTAAAGCCTTTTTCTTATCGCTAAAAGATTTATTCAGCAAAAAGTTTTTAGAAAACTTTGGATTGTATTTAATGCTGTTTGTTTCTTATTTTGTACTATCAGTTTTGAGTACACTATTTGGAGCAAATATAGTTATTCACTTTGTTTTTACGCTGATTAATTTTTATTATTTAGTATTTATAGCTGTTCTTGTTTTTAATTATTATTATTCGAAATTTGTAAAAATTGATAGAATTGCATAAAATATCTTGTAAAAGCTAGGAACTAAAATCTCTCCTATGGAGAGAAAGAATTTCTTAATGAAAGGGCGTAAAATTTATTATTTGGCTTAGCCCTTGAATTTAGAAATTCTAGA
>CAKVJE010000010.1 GCA_934754735.1 uncultured Candidatus Melainabacteria bacterium | reverse complement strand
TGTTCTTTATTCAATTTTCTAGTAAATGCAAAAACTTTGTCATTGCCGGTTTTTAGTTCTGTAAAATCACCTTTTGTAATCAAATCCAAATTATCGTTTCTGAAAGCCAAAGCTTCTTTAAAGTTGTTCAAGATTCTTTCATTTTTACCGTCAGGTTTTCTTGAAAAATTGAAAATATCTAATTTACCTCTGTGAACAAAGTAAGTATCATCGTCTGTTTCAGTTTTTTGAGCCTTAGTATTTGCCCAAGAATACAGATACTCATCTCCGGTAAAGAAACCGTCAATACAATAAGGATTGAATGGCAAAGTTGCTTCCAACCAAGAAATCATTATTGAGAAGTTTTCGCCATGCAAAACAACAGGACTTACTTCATCATGTGTTGTAAAGCTCATAATTACACTTTTTGGAGCTTTGTATGAATCAAGCAATTTTAAATTGAATTTAATATGTTCCATAAATTCAGGTGCATTCCACTCTTTTAAGTTGAAAAAGCTACCATAATATCCGTCGAATCCAGCTTGCAACAATTTGTCATAAGGTGTAAATTCTGCGTATTGACTTGGTGGTTCTCTCCAAGAGTCTGACGCTTCTGCTAAGAACATAAATTCGGGGTCTTTGCTTCTGGTGTATTTAATAATTTCTTCCCAAAAAGCAGAAGGTTTTATTGTTGCAACATCCGCTCTAATTCCATCTGCACCGATTGATAGAACTAAATCAACAAACTTTTTGTGCGCATCAATTACGTCTTGATTAAGTTTTTTGTTGTTACCTGTTTTAAGTAATCTTACATCAGTCCAATCCGTAGGAACAATTGAACATTGCCTATCATCTTTGATAAATAATTCAGGATGAGTTAAAAATAAGTCATAAGCGCCACAGCTTGGAAGGTCAATAATTACTCTAATTCCACGTTTATGACATTCTTCAACAAACTTTTTTGCTTGCTCTACATCCGTAAGTTTTGAAGTCTTATCAACCAACTGAGGATTTATATCCCAGAAGTTTTCAGCTGCATAAACTGAACCTGCAGTTCCAAGCGCTTTAAGCCTTCCAACAGGAGTTATAGGTAGAACGTGAAGCGTATTTATGCCGAGATTTTTTATTTCATCTAATCGCGCAATCGCATTTAAAAAATTTCCACTGACTTCATTTTCGTCAATAATTTCGTTACCATTTAAATCTTGAGCGTTAAAAGTTCTAAGATTTATTCCACAAATATTTGCTTTGTTATTAGTAAACAATGTTCTTAAATCATTGTTTTCACCTGCATAAGCGCAAGAACTTAAAAGTAATAAAGCTAAAGTCAGAACTTTCTTTTTCATAAAAAATCCCCCTTTAAATCGTATCAAATAAAGATTTGATTGTAAATGGGAGAATTTTTAGTTCATCTTTTTATATACTATAAAAGAAGTTTTTCGTCCAAATTCGGTTTGTTTTTCGTAATTTTTTAATATGTAACTGTAAACTTCACCGGCATAATCTTGTCCAAAATAGCTAAAGTAATAATTAGATGTATTATAATTACTTATCAAAATATATTCAGGTTTTACAATTTCAAGTCGTTTCATTATAATATCTTCGCCAAACGTTTCAACATAAAGAGGAATTAACGAATAGAATTTGTTATCCGAATCTCTACCGGTTAAAAAATTAACAGCCAAACATTCCGGATAAATCACAACCTTGTCTGTTGGTTTAGTATTCTTATTGATATAATCTATTACTTGATTTACAGTCTCACCGATAGCTGAATAAAACACTCCACGCTCAGTTTCGACCTTAATATTTTTTTCAAAAAGCGAAATTGTATTTTTGATTCCAAAATTCAAAGCACAAATCAGAGTTATTATAAATAGTGCTTTTTTAAACCTTGGCGGAATTAAGATAAATATTGAAATTAAAGCAAAAGGAACAAAGAATACTCCGTAAGATAAAAGAGTTTCTGCAAAAAATATTTTCATAGAAATTAATAATGAAGCCAACACAAAAAATACTTTTTCAGAACTTAATTTACGATATCTCAATACAAAAAGCCCCAATAAAAAAGGAAAGCTAAATATTAATAAATCCGGAGTTGTAACAAAATAAAAATAAATTATAGTAATTAATATTAACCACCAACTTCTCCAATAATACATAAATACAAGAGGTATTGCTATTTTTATAAAATTAATTAAATATATCAGCAATATTTCAGGTCTAAATATTAAGCCCGTTATTGAATAAAACCAATACAATGTCTTAGTAGATGACATTGTTAATACAATTTGAATAGATGCTAAAATATTATTAAAACCAACATTCGATATAAACAATGGCATATAAATTAATATAATAGGCAACAAAAGCGTAATAATATTTTTAAACAAACCGTCTTTTCTTGTCACAAATAACAATAACGGAAGCAAAAGTGCAAATTCATATTTAGAGCAAATCGCAAATGAATACATCATGTATGAAAGATGGAACTTATCTTTAAGAGCAAAATAAATAGACGCTAGTATGAATAATAAACCATATAGCATGCCAAATGAGTATGGAAAAATATAATTAAAAACATTTGGGGATAATACACCAACTGAAAAAACAAACAACACAATACTCAATGCGTAAGTTTTATTCATGAATTCATTCGAAATCTTAAATATTAAATTTAAAATTCCCAATGTTGATAAAAAACCCGCTATATACAAAACTTTGAGATGAATTCCAAATATTAAAAATAAAAGAGCATTAAATAAATATGAAAAAGGAGCATAAATATTAAAAATATTTTTATAGAGAACCTGTCCTTTTACAATTTGCGCAGGAATATATGCTTCTCTGAACGAATCAACCATAATATCGCCAAAATGCCCATACCCAATGATAAAAGCTATTATAACGACTAAATTAAATATCAATATTTGCCAATTATTTTTAAAAAACACTTTTCCCACATCCTTATCTTAACAAAGCTTTACAAATAAAGCAATTTTTTTACTAAAAATTACTTTAATAATATGTAAGTGTAGTTAAAGAAGGTTATAAAATGTCAGTAAGTCCATATACATTACAAAATCTATACGAGAAAGGCATTTTGGACTATGCACCGATGGAACTAGCAAATTCTACAAATGTTTCATCCCTAACCGGCATGCAAAATCCTTACTTAAATATGGCTGCACAAGGCAATTTATATCAAAATTACGGGATGCAACAAGATTGCTTTTCTTATACTGGCTTAAATAACTATTCTCAAAGCGGTATTAATGGCATTGGTGGAATTAACGGTAATGTTGGAATGAATAACCCGCAAACCGGATTTAATTGTTTTGGCGGTGTAAATGGCAATATGATTATAAACAATCCGCAAGCGGGCATAAATGGCTTTGGTGGCGGATTTGGAAAACTAGGAACAAGTGTAAGCAATACAGTCTCAAACACTCCAAGTATTGTTAAAGGCTTAATTGCAGCGGGAATTATGATAGGAACAACAGCTTTATTATTTAAAAAAGGCAAAAAAGCTCCGATAAAACAACCAACAAATAACAGCTTTTTTGACAAATTAAAATTTTGGAAAAAATAATTTTTTTTAACCTTAATACATAAACGGATATTTAGCGCCATTTGGCGCTTTTTTATTAGCGTTTTAGTTCTTTTTAATATAAAACAAATAAACGTAAAGAAATGTAAAGAAAAGTATACTTAGTGAAATTTAGCATATTTTTTTTACTTTATATATATGTAAACACATTGTAAGGATTTAAGATTATGCTAACAGTACAATCAAAAGATGATTCACATAACACTTGTTTTAAATTTATTGGAGCTGATACAACTCCAAAAACAACTCATCTAATTTCTAATAACACATCATTAATTGCACCAACAGTTGGTGATGGAACTGATACTTGTAGTTTTTATTCTGGTCCTTCTGATGCAGCAATAGTAGCATTTGGCCAAAGCATGGAAACTGCAGGTTCTATTGCATATATTTCTGGTGAAACAGCCGGTTCTATTGCGTATTCTGGAGGCGAAACAGCAGGTTCTATCGCATCATCTTTCTCTAGCGGTGCTAGTTTCTCTGCTGGAGGAAGCAGCTTCTCAGGCGGAGGTTGCAGTTATTCTTGCTAATCAACAACTTTATTATAATAATTTGAGAGCTTTATAGCTCTCTTTTTTTATTTATAAATCCACCTTTAGTTATAGAAAGTTCAAACTATTTTAGAATTTAAAAACCAGCAAACTGCATATATTATGTTAATGTGAAGGAAATAAAAACCTTCTCATAAAGGCTATCACAAAGATTACGCTGTGGCTTTAGCGTTCATTTTTGTGATGTTCAAGGAAGAAAATTTAAGAAAAGGAGATCGAGTTATGGCTTCAATCACTATTAACACAAACCTTGCGTCTTTAACAGCGCAAAAGAATTTATCTAGTGCTACAACAGGCATGAACAAGGCAATGGAAAGATTATCAACCGGTTACAAAATTAACTCAGGCGCAGATGATGCAGCCGGTTCTTCAGTATCAACATTAATGGAAGCTCAAATTTCAGGTTATGATGTAGCTGAATCAAACGCATCAATGGGCTTATCTTTATTGGATACAGCAGAAGGCGTTTTGGATATTGTTGGTGATTATTTACAACGTATCAGAGATTTGACCGAACAAGCGGCCAATGGCACTTACGGAACAGCTTCTATGAATGCTATTAGAACAGAAGTTCAGCAAAGAATGGAAGAAATTAACAGACTTTGTCAAGTAATTGATTTTAACGGTATACAATTACTTGATGGTACAAGCACTCCATACGTAAGTAATAGTGGACTAAATCTTCAAGTTTCAAACAATTCCGGTAAGGCTAACGTAATTAATCTTGATAGTTCCTTATTTGCGTCTGCAAAATGTACTGCGCTATTTATGGATCTAAATGGAAGAACGAATGCTAACTGGTACGAAAGAGGACAGGGTAAACCTGCTGATCCAGCTAAATGTGATGTAAATTATCTGACACCTGCATTGTATGCAAGAATCACAGGTACTAAAGTAACGTTAACAAATGGTACGACTTATGATTACGCAAGTACAAAAGAGCTCAAAGCACAATATGGTAATCCTATAAAAGATAGAGATTACGATGAAAAAAATGTAGGAAAAGGAGCTAAAAACCCTGGTTGTATAACTGCAATTTGTGATGCTGTTTACACAGATGATGCAACAGCACGTGAATTTCTACAATTTGTAGATGATGCGATTAAAAATGTTTCTGATAGAACAACTTTGATTGGTGCATACATGAACAGAGTTGAATCAGCTGTTGATGCGATAAGTGTACAAAAGGAAAATATTGTATCAGCTAATTCCTCAATCAAGGACGCAGACGTTGCAACTGAATCATCAAACTTTGTGAAGTATCAAATCTTGCAACAATCAACTGCAACATTACTTGCGACTGCAAACCAAACTCCAAGTATTGCATTAAATTTAATATAAGATTTTTTCTTAAATAGTGAATGAAGCCCCCTGCGTATGCAGGGGGCTTTTTCGTAGCTTTTTGAAATAATGAATCGCAGTAGTTGCTAGCTTGGAATTTTATTTTTGTAAGCGATTTTTAGTCATTCCCTCTCTTTACACACTACTGTCCAAGATAAGTTTAATAAAAATACAATAGTTATTAAAAAGCTGGATTCTTCGAAACACAGTTTCTCAGAATGACAGAACGTTAAATTCCCAGTATGGCGTCATTTTGAGGTGCAATTTGCACCGAGAAATCCAGCCTTTAATTAACTATTAATTTTTTCAACCTAAAATTTTAACAAACTGTATTTATTACATAAAGTACAGCTTGGGCGTATTTTTTATTTTTGTGCTACAATTCCATTTGTAATCGTTAATTAAGGATATATCAATGTTTGACTCATTATCAGATAAATTACAAGATATTATTGCAAAAACTGCAGGACAAAAAGAGCTTACGCAAGAAAACATGCAAGAAGCTTTGCGTGAAATCAGACGTGCTTTATTAGAAGCCGACGTAAACTTACGCGTTGTAAAAGCTTTTATTTCCAATATCAAAGATAGAGCTGAAGGTGAAAATGTTTTAACCGGCGTAAATCCATCTCAACAGCTTGTAAAAATTGTTCACGATGAATTAATTGAATTATTAGGTAAAGAAGTAAAACCATTAGATTTTTCAGGTCATCCAAATTTAATAATGATGTTGGGACTTCAAGGTAGTGGTAAAACAACTTCTTCAGCTAAGCTTGCCGTTAAACTAAAAAAAGAAGGTCGCAATCCGCTTCTTGTTGCGTGCGACGTATATAGACCGGCTGCGATTACTCAATTAAAAGCTTTAGGTGAACAAATCGGAGTTGAAGTTTATTCTGAAAATGAATCTAAGGATGTTCAAACAATTATCCAAAACGCGATTAATCACGCGAAAGAAAAAGGTTTCAATACTCTAATTTTAGATACTGCTGGACGTTTGCAAATTGATACAGATATGATGGCAGAATTAATGCTGATAGAACGTGTTTTTCATCCGGCCGAAAAATTACTTGTAATTGATTCGATGACGGGTCAAGAAGCTGTAAATGTTGCGGAAAACTTTGACGCACAGCTTGGCATAACCGGTTTGGTTTTAACAAAATTAGACGGTGATTCTCGTGGTGGTGCAGCTTTAAGTGTAGTTTATTGCACGCACAAACCAATTAAATTAACAGGTACGGGTGAAAAGCTTAATGCGCTTGAGGATTTTTATCCGGAGAGAATGGCAACAAGAATTTTAGGAATGGGCGACATTGTTTCTCTTGTAGAGCGCGCTCAAGAAGTTTTTGATGAAAAAACTGCTAAAGAAATGGAAAAGAAAATGGCGAAAGCTGAATTTTCTTTCAACGATTTTCTTAAAATGCAGTCTCAAATGAAAATGTTCGGTTCTATGGATCAACTTTTGGGTATGATTCCGGGACTTAAAATTTCAAAAGACGACAGACAAAAATTGTCTCACGAAAGCGAAAAACAATTTAAAAAAATTGAAGTATTTATTCAAAGTATGACACCTGAAGAACGCGAACATCCGGAATTAATGAATTCTTCGCGCAAAAAGAGAATTGCAGAAGGTTCAGGATTACCATTGCATGATGTAAATGTATTTATCAATCAATTTGAGCAAATGCGCAAAATGATGAAAGGTTTTTCTGACGTTAAAAAGAACATGGGTTCAATGATGGGTAAAATGGGCGCTGCCGGCGCAAAACTAAGCGCACATCAGATGATGAAAAACATGCGAAGATTTAAATAAATTTATTTATCCCAACACTCTTTGATAATGTTCGTTAAAGAACTCTTCAAATCTATCTTCCAAAATTGCTTGACGTGATTTTTTCGCAAAATCAATCAAAAATTTGATATTATGAATAGACATCAATGCTTGACCAGTTCCTTCATTGCATTTATACAAATGTCTCAAATATGCTCTAGAGTGGTTTTTGCAAGCATAGCAATCACAATTTTCATCCAAAGGTCTTGGATCTTCTTGATACTGAGCATTCTTAATCTGTTTTTTGCCATCCCAAGTAAAGAATGAACCATGGCGCGCGTTTCTTGTAGGAAGTACGCAGTCAAACATGTCAACACCGCGTTTAATTCCATCCAACAAATCTTCGGGCGTTCCTACACCCATTAAATAACGAGGCTTATTATGCGGAAGAAGCGGTGCTGTTAATTCTACAAAATGGTTCATTGTTTCTTTATCTTCACCAACGCTTAAACCGCCAATAGCGTAACCTACTGCATCAATAGATGATACAAATGCAGCACTTTCTTTTCTCAAATCGTCATAAAATGCACCTTGGCAAATTGGGAACAACGCTTGATTAGTTGAAGTTTTAGCCTTAATACATCTTTCAAGCCATCTATGAGTTCTCTCCATAGCTTCTTTTGCAGTTTTATAATCACATGGAAAAGGTGCACACCAATCGAATGCCATAATAATATCTGCGCCGATTGCTTGTTGAATTTCCATAGAAACTTCAGGGCTTATGAAGTGCTTTTTGCCGTCTTTAGGGTCTCTGAATTCAACGCCTTCTTCCGAAATTTTTCTTAAATGCGCTAAAGAAAATACTTGAAATCCGCCTGAATCAGTAAGAACAGGTTTATTCCAATTCATCCAACCATGGATTCCGCCGAATTTTTCAATTAGCTTGTGTCCGGCTCTTAAATATAGGTGATACGAATTTCCTAAAATAATTTGTGCACCTGTATCATATAAATTGTTATTTGTAACTAATTTAACCGTTGAATTTGTACCAACAGGCATAAATATAGGCGTTTCAATATCACCATGCGGAGTATGCAAAATTCCCGCTCTTGCGCCTGTGTTTTTATCAACGTGAATTAATTCGTAACTAAAATTGTCGAATACTGATACCATTTTTCTTTTGCCTTATGTTTATTTAGTGCAAAAATTGCACCCTACTATTCTGGAATTCACCAATGTTTTTTATAAAAAAGTAGGTCAGGCATTGCCTGACAATAACATTCTTGTCAGGCAATGCCTGACCTACTTCTATAATTATACAAATATATACGTAGCACTAGCCTTGAAAACGTTCTTCTTCGTATGTAATCATCTCAAGCATAGACTGCCAGTTATCAAAGATTTCTTCTGGCTTGAAGTAAATACCGATTTCTCTTTGAGCACTTTCTATTGAATCAGAAGCGTGAACAACATTATATTCCATAACTTGTGCAAAGTCAGCTCTGATAGTGCCCATATCAGCCTTTAGAGGACTTGTAGCACCAACCATGTGGCGTACGCTTTCTACTGCTTCATAACCTTCGATTACCATAGCTACGATTGGACCACTTGTAATGTAGTGAACAAGTCTGTTGTAGAATGATTTGCCTTGATGTTCTTCGTAATGTTTTGCTGCAATTTCCGGTGTTACTTGAAGTAATTTCATTGCAACAATCTTGAATCCTTTGTTTTCAAATCTTTCAAGAATTTTACCGATTAATCCTCTTTTCACACCATCAGGTTTGATGGCAACAAATGTTCTTTCTTCTGTTTTCATAATCTCTCCTATCAGTTTCAATTAGACCATGAACAGGGGAGAAAGTAAAGGGAAGGGAAGAAAGGGAATGAGGTAATAGGGCAATAAGGGAATAAGAGATTTTAAATAAAATATAAATAGTGCTTTATAAATTTAACGCAAAAATAAATTAAAAAATTTAATACCACTTATTACCCTATTGCCTTATTCCCTGATTCCCTTATAATTTAAACCACCGCCGCAAAAACCTTAATGAACAAATAAATAGAAACCAATATTAATAACGCTCCACTTATTTTCATCAAGCCATTTGTGTAACCGGAAAGTTTTTTTAAATTTTTGATACTGGAAGTAAATAATCCTGCAATAATTAGGATTAAACCTTGGCCTAATGCAAATAGAAATAACATTAAAACTGCGGCAATTAGATTTTTACCAATTGCTGCAAACGCCATAATTCCCGCAAGTATAGGAGTTGAGCACGGAGTTCCTGCCAGCGCAAAAACTATACCTAACAAAACAGGATATACAAATAGAGAGCTTGTTGAATTCACAGGCATTGCTTTTATAATTATCGGCAAATCAAAATCTAAAATGCCTGTAATTTTCAAACCCATAACCATTAATAATGACGCCATTATAAGTGTAAAATATCCGCCAAAAGCAGATGCAAAAACGCTTCCTGTAACGGCACAAATTATACCGATTACAGAAAATACGATTGCCGTTCCGAATATAAAGAAACAAAGCTGAATAAAAGTTCTTAATGGTGTTTCTTTAGAATATCCGCCAACATAGCCTATAATTAACGGTAACATTGCTAATGAACAAGGCGAAATTGAAGCTATTAAACCACCTGCAAATGATGCAAAAAACATTAACATCCAAACTTGCGGACTTGAAGTTCCTGCTGAAAAAATTTGTACTAAATTATCCATTGATTAACTCTTTCAAATAATTTTCTAAAATTTGAGGTTGCATAGAACCTTCTATGCGTCTTTTGATATTACCGTCTGCATCTTTAAACACGGTAGTCGGTACAAGTTTTACGTTATGTTGTTTTATCATATCACGCGTTGTGTTATCTTTTTGTGTAACATCAATTTTTCTAAGTGTAATATCACGATTATATGCAGGAAAAACTTCTTCAAAAACTTTTTCCAACTCTTGACATTCATAACACATTGGAGATGAGAATTTAATGACTTCTGCGCCGTTATTTGCAACTGCAGACGGAGTTGTTAATTTATCTCTTGTAAGTCCCCAATAAACTGCTAGAGGAACTAAAAAAATAGCTAAAATAATAAAAATATTTTTGTTCATATTTTCTCCTTTTTTTACTCTATCACAGAATAACGCGTTATGAGAAATATAAAATTGCAAAAATGGCTAACCAATATTGCTAATAAACTTTTACTGAACATAAAAATCATTCAGCGCCAGCGGATGTTGAAAATCATCATGAGAAAAAACTTGCATTACATAACGCCCTTTTTCATATAACGTAAAATAATTTGTCTGATAATACCTTTCATCTTTCATTAAACGATAATCTTTAGTGCGCACAACTTCATTACCACCCCAAGGCGCTTTATCTGTCATCTTGAAAACTTGAACCCTTATAAATTCATTTTTCATTTTTTTAGGTGCAATAAAAAGATAATACACCCTTTGACCTTCATTAAACGTCTTTTGGTCTTGGAGGGCATTCTCACGAGTTATAGGCTGAACATTAAAAAGTATCAATCCGCGCTCATACACACAAGCACTAAAGCCAATCAAACAAAACAAACTGAGTATGAATAATTTTAAATATTTCATTATTTTTCCAATTGTTTAATTTTTTGATTAACTAACCCTAACATTTTTTCGTCTTTTTCAATACCTGAATACAAATAATAATATTCCAAAGCTTTATCAATATCATCCTTTTGTTCATACGCCATACCCAAAGAATAATAAGCATAAGGATAATCAGGAGAAAATGCAATTACTTTTTCAAAGCACTTGATACAATCATCATATTTTTTCTGATTTGCTAAAATCAAACCTTTATTAAAATACGCATCCGTATTGTTGCTATCGATTGTTAAAATCTTGTCATAAAAACTTAATGCCTTTGCATTATTACCGATAAGTTTGTACAAATTCGCTATTTTCTGTAAAGTATTTTTATCTTGCGGAGTAAATACTACAGCTTTCGTATAAAAATCAATCGCATCATTATATTTTTGCGCTTTATAAGCTTCATCACCCTTCTTGATTAATTCATCATATCCGAGCGCTTTTTCATTAACTTGAGATTTCTTTTCTACACACACAGCCTTATTAGCAGTTTTGAAATCTCTTAAAGCAAGATTATACTCTCTATTTCCAGGGGCTAACGAAACAGCTTTTTCATAGTTTTTAAGAGCAATATCTGTACAACCCATCTTTTCATTTGCTTGCGCGTAACCAAAATAAGCGGAAGCCTCCTTGTCATTTATTTCAATCGCATCTTCAAAATACAAAATTGCTTGACCATAATCTTGTTTATCCAGCAATTTATAACCATAGGCAATAGATGCGGACATTAAATTTTGTTCCAATCTTTCATTTGGCTGTTTTTCCAACAATGATTTATAAATTTCGATTGCAGAAACATAATTATCCATCGCATGCAAAGTCAAAGCTTTGTTTGCTAATAATTCATAATTATCAGGTTCAGCCTTTAATGCCATGTCATAAAATTTTAGCGCATTTACAAAATCTAACTTTTTATGATAACACAACGCTAATTCTTTCTTTGTTTCATTATTTGATGAATCTTTTGAATAAGATTTTTCAAAATTAAACAAAGCTAACTCGTCATTATTAATTTTTTTATAAACTAAACCCAGATTTCTATATGCATCCGCATCATCAGGATATGCTGTTAAATAAGCTTTATATTGTTCTATTGCTTCATCATTCTTATCCATATTACCTAAAAGGTTTGCGTAATCAAATTTTAAAGCAACTAAATCTGGATTTAGTTCAAAAGTCTTTTTAAAAGCTACAAGCGCTTTTTCATTTTCACCAATATTTTGATAAGACAACGCTAATTTAGCTAATATTGCCTCGTCATCAGGATTATCATCCAATGCCTTTTCTAACATTTCCGCTGAAGCTTGAAATTGTTTTGTATCATATAACGCCATGCCGTAGTTAGCAAAATCCTTGAACGCTGAAGGATATTTTTTATAAACAGTTGAATAAATATCACATGCTTTTTCAGGCTGATTAGACGCATAATAAACATTTGCGAGGTTTTCAGTTGCTTCCAAATGTTCCGGATACGCGTTCAAAAATGTATTGTAGTTTTCTATTGCGTTTGTATAATTTTTTCTATAATACTCAATATTTGCCAAATTCAAATAATTATATTTATACTCGGGATAAATCTGTTGAGCTTGCATGAATGAATTATAAGCATTTTCATAATCACCTAATGTTTGCAAAATATTACCTATGCTAATATAGATAAAGGCGTCATTAGGACGAAGTTTCAAGGCTTTTTTATAAGCGCCTAAAGCTTCCTCGTAATTACCTGTATCAGAATAAAGTCCTGCTATTTTGGTATAAAGCATGGCATCGTCACCATTAATTGCAATGGCTTTTTGAATAATACTTATCGCTGTTGCATAATCACTTCTGTATTCATAATTACATGCCTGTTGATACAATGCATGCGCTTCTTTTGTCATCTTAGCTTCAACCGAAATTGAAGATAAAGAAACCATTACTGCCAATATTGATGTATAGAATTTTTTATTAATGCTACTCATGCTCAATCCCCTCTTAGCTTATATTTTAGCAGAAAAAGCAAAATTTTAGTTTTTGTAAAGAATAAATGTAAAGAATTGTAAAACTTTTCTTCAAATTACTAAAGTTTTTGAAAAACATGCCGATAACATTATTACAAAGAATAGGGACAAACGGATATGGCAGAAACATTTAATCTGAATAACTTCTTACAAACCTATAAAACGCAGACCTATGATCCGACTAAACAACATGCTGCTGCAGAAGAACGTATGGAAGAACGTTTGGAAGAACAGGCAAAAGAAGCTGTTGAAAATAAGGGTTTTCTATCATTAACATTATCTGAAAAAATGACAGAATTGGGTATCGGAGAACGTGTTTTACAACAAGTTGCAGATACTGCAACCGGACTTGTTACAGATATTGTTGACCCATTAAATGATTATTTGAAAAAATATGAAAACATTTTTGATCAAAGAGTTTATCATTCAGAAATACAAAGCTATGCAAAACAAATGTTTTTTGCGTCACAAGCTATGCGAGAAGATGCGTCTGAAAATACTACCGGACAAAACTTTGTATATGATATGTAATATCATATAACACCAAAATTTCTCGAAAATAAAAAGAGGGTATCCTAAAAAATCAATTAAAACCCTAAAACTAGACAAAGTAAAAAAGTCGGTTTTAGGGTTTCAGTTCACTATAAAACTCTTTTTACGAAAAAATACCTCAGTGTTGATGATAGTAGAACAGTTACGTTGTAAATTCGCTAAAACTTAACAATTTTTATAAATTATGTAAACTATAATAAAAATATGTTATAATGTAGGGAAAAAGGTTTTCCTAAAATAAGGATAATTTATAAAGAAGGAATATAAGTCAGGAACATATATTTTACACAAAGGCTACAAATTCAAACAGAATTGAAGGGGCAAAAACAACATTTGACGATTTTTTTTCAATGGTAAAACAAAAATAATATTGCTCAATGGCTAAAATTCTTCTTGAGTGTTGTTATTAAAACTTCAAAAAATAGTATCAAGACTTTTAATGAAATTATAAAACTTAAAAAAGAAGTTGAAAGTAAACTTGAGAAAATTGGTAAAAAAGCAACAAACGGACAAAAGTTATTGGAATTGTTGTATTCAACTCCAAAAGTTAATTCAAAAATTGTTTGTGAAAATTTAAACATAACTCCTACAACTGCAAATGGACTTTTGAAAACATTTGTAGAAACAGAAATTTTAGAAGAAAAAACAGGTTTCAACAGAAATCGCTATTATGCATTTGAAGATTATATAAAAATATTTAGATAATAAACAACCAAATTTCTGGTTGTAATAGAACAGGCAAAAATCTTGTAACACAACAAAAGAATCATTTCGGTGGCTCTTTTTTGTGCAAAAAATATTTTTTATGTGATATTTGCTTTATATCTTATAATTAATTCCGTGCTTTTTGAAAAGTTTGTTGTAAAAACCGGCAAATTGTTTTAGCCTGCTTTCTGTTAATACCATTGGTAAAAATGGTCTGATTTTTGTATCTTGCCAGTTGTGAAGGTGTTGTTTTGTATAGCTTTCGATAAATTTATTAACAAATTCCCTTGTGTCTTTACCCAGTGATACCGAATTTTCATTCTCAATTTTTTTGACAAGTTTTTCTGCTACTTGGTGATAATATGGTTGGACTTTTGGGTTATTTTTAATATTGTTTAATATCTTTAATGTTGTATAACTTGTGGTTAAATTTGGTTTAAGTCTGCATTTCAGATGAAATGGTATAGCGTTTGGGTACGATTCGACTTCTAAAGTTTTTATTCCGTTTTCTTTAAACTCTATAATGCTCGAAAGTCGTAAAATTTCTCCAAGTCCATTTCTTCTTTGGGGTAAGTATGTTTCTATATAGCCATATTTGATCGTTGCATTCGATTTATTTATCATATATTCGTAATGCCCGAGTTTTGATTTTTTTTCATCTGTAATGATGGTATTTATATTAAGTGCATCCTTGTTGCTCTTTGCTTTGCTTGTTTTAGTTTTAATATATCCTGTGCCATTTTTATATTTTACGGGAGTTTCTTTTAGAATTTTATATGTATTTGATTTACTAGAAACATTTTTAAA
The DNA here is from genome assembly GCA_934754735.1 of uncultured Candidatus Melainabacteria bacterium. GTDB lineage: Bacteria > Cyanobacteriota > Vampirovibrionia > Gastranaerophilales > Gastranaerophilaceae > CAG-196. The sequence goes on along the minus strand of CAKVJE010000010.1, from coordinate 16,925 downwards.
CCTCCATGACGAGTTTGTATTGTTGGTGTTGCTTCCTAGCCATCCAAATAGATTAAAGTTGTTAAATTTGGGTAACATTCTAAACATATAGTAATTTAAAACCTGTGAATAAAAATTTTTGTCACATGTAAAAGAATATTAACAGAAAATTTTATCATATTTATATTGAATATTTCTCTATTTGACCAATATAATATGCTTTCATGTTTGGTTCTATATAAGAAAAGCTACTCCAATCTCCATATATAATATTTTTTGAGTTTTTACCAACAAACAAAGGTTCTTTATTTGCAAATATTTCTTTATTAACTTGTCCGGTTGTATTAATTATTTGTTTTAAAATAGTTTTAAATAATTGCTTATCTTGATTTGATAAAGAACCAGCTATACTACTATAAGGTAATAATGCTTCACTATCTCCCTCTAAAACTGAAAGAAATTCACTATTTCCTAACTAATAATATTGAATAATATAAAACTTAATTTTGAAGAAGTTTTATGCTGAGTTGCCCAAGATACAGAAATTTTTATTTTCAAACCAACTCAAACAGTTATAAATAGTGAAAAAAAGAGTCTTGTTATAAGACTCTTTAAAAAAATACGCCTGCCGCGATTCGAACGCGGGACCCTCTGCTTAGAAGGCAGATGCTCTATCCAGCTGAGCTACAGACGCATAAATCTTTATTCAGTTTGTATACTTAGAATATCACATCAACATTTTTTTGCAAGAGTTTGTTTTTAAATTCTAAGCATTTTCTCTAAAAAACTCTATCCACCTTATCAAATCTGAAATTTCATAAGGTTTGGGCAAATACAAATCCGCTCCTGCGTCCAAAATTGTAGCTTTTTCGTGCACAGTCGTCGTTACAATAATCTTAGTATTTACAAAATTTTTGTTGTTTTTAATCTCTCTACAGAAATTCAAACCCGATAAATCGTCCTCGCTATCAATAATCAAAACTGCCGGCTGTTCAGTAGAATTCAAGTCTAATTCTTCCGTTACATCGTACCCTTGGAGCTCTAATGTTGTTCTTAAAAGCAAAGATAGTGCAGAATCCGGTTCTTTTATAAACACAAAATTATTAATTTTTGGCGCTACAATGGAATTTTCTCCTGCCAATTTAATCCTATCTATCGCATAATTTGAGCCATTTGGGATTTTTGCGATTTTCTTGATAGAAAATAAACGTTGCACTAACGCTTCAACCGACTCAATACGTTCGTAATTATCTATAATTCCGCCAATCAAAAGTGAAACAAAATTTGCCCTCATGCCGGCCATTCTATCACCTTTAAGCAACATATACCCGCGTTTTGCGTCTTGTGCAGAATAAAATTTTGGCGCTACAGTATCAAAAGCAAAAGTCAAAAACGCAGCCATTTTTTCTGCTGTATAAGGGCTTGTAATAATTACAAAATTCTCATCATCAAACTGTCCTAAAAAATCATTGTTATCAAGTGTTGACTTGATAATTGCAACAAGCGTTTGTATGAGTTTATCACCCGCAACATCCGTATAAACGCTCTTATAATTTTTTAAATTTTCTAAGCCTAAAAGCAAAACTGCAGGCTTATTATCACTATTCAAAAGTCGTTTCAAATTTTTTTCAACAAAACGTCTATTCGGAAGCAATGTTTTATTATCTAAATTAGATTCTATATCACGTCTTAAATGCGCTCGGATACGAATTTTAAACTCATCAATATTAACGGGTTCGCTCAAAAAATCGTCGGCACCGTTTTTTAAAACTTCAATTCTATCGTTCGTGTCTGCTGATTTTGAAAGCGCAATGATTACAGGGCGAGTGTTATAAGTTAAAGCCCTAATTTTGTTACACAAGTCAGAAAGTTTTTCATTCAAACTATCCGACACAATAATTATGTCCGGTTCTGCGAACTGAATATAATGCATGGCGTCTTTTAAATTGCGCGTAATAACCGCAGTTGTTTCGGCGTTTTCAATGCTTTTTTTATATTTTATTGAAAGTTCTTTTCTTTTATCAATAATCAAGACATTTGAGAGCATTTAAGCGCCTCCTCAGGATTATAGATAGGAAAATCAACTTCAAAAGTTGTACCTTTTCCAAATTCGCTGGTAAAGTTAATTTGTCCGCCCATTTTTTCAACAAGTTGTTTTGTGATATAAAGCCCCAAACCATTTCCCTGCGTCTTGCTTGTAAGGTGGTTTTCTAGTCTGGAGAATTTTTGAAAAACTTTGTCATAATCTTCTTTTTTAATTCCCACTCCAAAATCCTTAACCTTAATCTGAATTTTGTCATTCTGAATCGCAGTAGATATTATGACATTTTTTTCAGAATATTTTGCCGCATTATCGATAAGGTTTGTCATGATTTGTTGGAATTTATCCTCGTCAATATAAGCAATCGGATTTTCTTTATCAAAATGAGTTTCAAATTTGCGCTTTTTGTATTGCTCAGTAAGCATTGATAGAACTTTTTTTATACATGAATTTATATCAACCTGTTTAAGAACTTGATTTCCTGCATTCATTTTTGAAACCGAAAGTATATTTTCAACAAGATGAATTAGTCGGTTTGACTGTTCTTCAATAATTCCGACAAATTTCTTTTTATCTTCGTCTTTAATTTTATCCCATGAGTTCAAAAGAGTTTGCGAAAAACCTCTTATGCTTGTAAGAGGTGTTCGCATCTCATGTGAAACTGTTGCTATGAATTCGTCTTGGATGGTCATGTTGTTTTGGGTCGTTAGGTCTTTAAGTCGTTAAGGCGTTAAGTTCATTATGAAATTACTTTAAGATTAAATTCGTTTTATATATTGTCTTATACGAACTTAACGTCTTAACGACCTTCAACTTAACGACCTCCCCCCCTACTCTTCTGCCATAAACTCTTTTTTTGCTTCTTCTATAGCGTCAGATAAAACGTCTAATTGATCAGGAGCGAAAGTTACACCTTTTTTTGTAGGAAGCCAAGTAGCGCCTTCATCTGTCGTGTAATAAATTCTCAAGTTAAAATAACTCTTACCTTTATATTCTGAAATAGAAATTTGTAATTGTTCTGTATCTGTTCTATCAATAGTCGCCAAAATTTTTGCTTCTGCCATGTTTATTTTCTCCTTCTTAACATATATAAAACGCTATTATTTTTAATATTTTATTTCCCACTTGTCTGCCATAACTCTTGCTGCGCAAGCTAAACCATCTCCGGCTGTATCTGCACAAGCATCCACGGCAACATTATCATCAAAATCATTATATTGCTTCGAACCGGCTGGAATTAATGTTCCGTTATTTGTTAAACCAAATAAAAACACATCTTCGCCAAATCTGTTTGGTGCGGCAACTCCATTTGCATCAATTATAACTCTTGCAACAATTGTATCTCTATCAGCGTTATCCAAATTTTGAGCTTTTTGAAAAATTACCGCAGAATTTAATTTCTTAAATCTAAACACATTTAAATCCGCTGATATTGCTTCGTTTATATCAGCACCTGTATAATCCTTGATATTTGCCGTTGCATAATCATCAAAATCTTCACTATCAAAGAATCCTCTTAGCAGACTTCCGTAATTATCATCGTCCATAATATAATCTTCACCATCAAGACCAATGTCTTTCTTTTGAATAGCCGAAAGTCCCACTACTGCATTTCCATCTTCACTATTACGATTTGCTTCTTGTATAATATTTGTCATACCAGTTTGCGTAAGTTCTACAGTTCTGGCTAGTGTAGCACCCAGAGTTGATTTATTTGTTTTATTTACAAGCTGAGGAAGTGTTAATGCAGCCACAACTCCGACAATCGCAATACAAATCAGAACTTCTGCGAGGGTGTAACCTTTTTTATTAAACATGTAAACTCTCCAATTATTTGTACTCTGATTATAACATGAGTTTGAATAAAATGTGAATTTTCAGCAGAAAATTATTTTCTAAACTCACATTGCTATAAAATAAAAATTATGTTCAAAAAATTTAAATAGCGAAGCAGCCTTCGATTCCAATTATCTCAATTTTAAAATTTCTTCTGCTTCTTTTTCACTAAGGAGCTTAGCACCACCTAAAATATAAGTATTTAAAACAACTTGTGCATAGGATTCAGCTAATTCAAGTTTCATATAAGCATCTTCGATTGTTTTAGATGCCACAACAAAACCATGATTTGCCATTAAAACAGCATCGTATTTGTCAAAATACCTAACAGTATTTTCAACCAACTGCATTGTAGATGGCAGTGCATAATCCGCAAGTGGAATTCCGCCGAAATAAAAAACATTTTCTGCCATAATCGGAGCCATTAAATCTTTACCGGCAGAAGCAAAACTGCTTAAATATGGTGCGTGCACATGGATTATATAATTTATTTCCGGACGTTTTTTATAAATTTCTATATGCAAAAATTTCTCGCTGGAAGGCTTTTTCCCTTCTTCTAAAGATTTGCCATAAAAATCCGTTAAAACAACATCATCTTTACTCAAATATCCGTTAGAAGAACCTGATGTTGTTATTAACATTCCACTTTTATGGCGTGCGGAAATATTACCGGAATAGCCAGGAGTATAGTTTTTTTCACCACACCTTTTTCCATATTCAATTATTTTTTCTATCTTAGATAACATCTTCCACCGTTTTCACATCTTCTACAACAGCGTGTTGCAATACAGGAGCTTTTTCAGAATTCTTAAATTCGTTTTCGTCAACGTCTTTAATTTCTTCTTTTTTCTTAGCTTTTTTATCTTGTTTAATTTCTAATTTTTCATAATCAATTTTTGTACCTTTGGCATCCATCATTACTTCAATCGTAAAGAATGTGTTTTCACGGATAAAATCGTAGCCTAAGTTAATTTTAACGTCATCCGGTCCAAAAGATACATAGAATGAATTTTCTTGGAATGATTTACCATTAGGCGAATCTCCTGAAAGGTTAATAGAACCAAACCAAGAAACAGTCAAGTAACGACAAATTCTAAAATATTCTCTTAAATAAACGTTAGATTTACCGTATCTATAAGCATCAAATACAGGCAATGGAGAATTATCATCATAAACAGATTGAAAATAACCGATATCTTGCATCCAACGTCTGTATTGAGAGTGCATTCTCGGGCCGATTCTACCGATTACCTGTGTATCACCGGTACCATACAATGCAGCTGATAATTGTGAAGAAATATCAAAGCTTAATGCGGCTTGTTTTTCTTCATTTCTATAGTCATATAAATTTTGATCGGCTTGCATCATATATCTTACACGCATTGTTCCGATTTGATTACCTGATAATTTTCTAAAGTTTGCGTCTTCATCTTGGTCATGATAATAGCCTAAATCTAATCTGTGTGCGAATGTTGATGTATGGTTTTTTATTAAGAAGTTATCGCTGCTATATGCGTTTTCATAAACCAAATCCAAGCCGTATTTTGGACGTCTGCGGCCTAAAAACCATTCGTTCATATAATCATTCATGCCATATTGCAAATATAAATTATCGTCTAATTTTTGCTTCCCTCTAATTAAGAATTTGCTTTTTGCTGTACCGTAAGCAATTTGGGTTCTGTTAGTTCCGCTTTGATAACGACCGATACCGCCGACACCGATGCCGTGATTATAATTTAATATAGGAATAGCTTTTAATACAGCTCCATAAGACAACGGAAGTACGAAACCCGGACCTATGTACATACCAAGGCCTCTAATAGAACCTAATTCCCATGAGTTTGTTTCTGCAAAATCGTTATTTTTGTTAGTATAAACCTTTAATGCTGGAACTTTTATAAGTTTATGTTTGCCTTTAAATAAAGTGCCATGGCGCATTGAAAGAATTTCAATATTTCCTTTTTGTGTAATTTTTAATTCTTTCGCTTTTAATTTAATCAACCCTTTTTCCATGTCTGCAGTCATTGTTTGATCTTTAGGAACAATCATCTGAGACATTTGAGGTCCACGCAAGCCCGAGCGAAAATTAATAGGAAAAGATTCGTCTACAATAAGTGAACCGTTTTCTTGAACAATTTTATCACCATAAACGTAACCTTTTTTAGATTTAATTTCTATTGTTGCTGTTCGTGTAACAGGATTTTCAATTAAAGCATTCTCTTCATTCATATCTACAAAAATGTAATCACCGGTGATAGTTCTACCATTTTTAAGTATTTTAACATCACCTTCTGCTTTAATAGTGTTGTTCATTCTGTCATAAGTAATAGTGTCAGCTTTAATAACAGTTTGTTGTTTTACAAATTCTACGTTTACATGTCCGGTTGCTACCATACAATAGGTTTCTGTATCATAATCCATATTGTCGCAATCAAGAATTATATTTTCAGTATCTTCCTGCTCTTGCGCTTTTTCTGTTTTTTTCTTTTTGTTCCAAAAATGTTGATTTTGTTCTTCTACAGATTGTTCATCAGCTTCAAAACCATCCGGCATCATATCTTCGTCAAATTCTTCTTTCAAATCCTTTGACACAAATTCTGAAGTTTCAGTCTTTGCGGAATAAATATCATCTTGAGGAGCTGATGGAGCATACTGAAAATTTTTATTTTCACGTTCTCTCAGCTTCTTTTTAAGAATTAATCTCGCTTTCTTAACCGGTGGCATTGTCGCTTTTCTTTCAGGAGCTTTAGAAGCTTGAGCTTCCTTTGCTCTAACAGCTGGTGGTACAAAAAAAGCATCTCCGGTAAAATCTTCCGGATCAACAAACGAATAGTCAGCAAATACTGCGTTTGCTGCTATAAGAGATGATATTAAAATTGCAACTATTCTTTTATTCAAAATTTATAATTCCTATATGTAATTTAACGGATTGTTCGGTTGACCGTTAACCCTTACTTCGAAGTGACAATGCGGTCCCGTTGAATAGCCCGTTGTTCCTTCATATCCGAGAACTTGTCCTTTTTGAACTCTTTGACCGTTTGATACAGCTGTCGAATTCATGTGAGCATACAAAGTTGTTATCGGCTTACCATTTATAATACCATGCTCAACAATAACAACCTTACCATAACCTCCATACCAGCCGGAATAAATAACTTTACCTGAGTTAGATGCTCTTATTGCGCCTAAATTTGGTCCTCCGATATCAACTCCCGAATGGAAAGATTTACTGTTAAATATTGGATGAGTTCTCCATCCAAATGGTGAAGTTATTCTGCCTTGTATTGGCTTTACAAAACCTGATGCTACGTGAACATCAGAACCTTTAGTTTGCTTATTGATATATGAACCTAAACTTGCAGATTGTTTTGCCAATTCTTTTTCGGCTCTTTGATAAGCAACTCTGTCTGTTCTGAGTTTATTAATCATGTTTTCATTTTTAGCGATAGCTCTGTCTATATATGCTTTTTGAGAATTTATTGAAGCTACTGAACGTTCAAGATTTCTTTTTTTAGCCTCAATATTGTATTTTAGCATAGCAATTTCTTGAGCCTTTTGTTTTGCTTGTGCCATTCTCTTATAGTCATCTTTTAACAAGATTTTTTGAAAATAAACTCTGTCTACAAGCATATTGATATCTTCAGAAGAAATCAATAGTTCGAAAAACGCTTTTCTCTGAGATTTAAAAACTTTTCTTATGTGTCCTGCAAGCACATAGTTCAAATTGTTGTATTCATTAGCTGCGCGGTCTAACTGCGCTTGCATGCCATATAATTCGCGTTCGGCAGATACGATTTGAGTTTTTGATTGTTGTAAATTTGTATTTGCACTTTCTAATTTTTGTTGGTTTTTATAAAGTTTGTTTGTTTCAATACTTTCAAGCCATTTTAGGTGATTAATTTTAGCTCGAGTTTGACGTTTTTTTGTTTCTAAATCTTGATTAGCAAAAGAGGAACAACACGCGAATGTGTTGAACATTATTGCAAAAAATATTAATGTACTTAATATTTTCTTCAAAAAATCCCCCAAACTATTTACCAAACACCGGAAGAAGCATTAATAAACCCATGCCGGCTGTCCACAAAATAAATGATACTGTAATTAAACCTATTATAGCTTTTTTATGTTGCCTAAAAAATTCCATCTCCACCTCTCTAACATTATATTAATACAAAAAACGCGTAATGACAAGTTCATCAATACAGTTCAAATTTTTCATTTTCCATTCTTAAAAATGTATCGTAAACAACTCAAAGCCAATCTGTATATTTTTTATATTAAGATTTTTAGTTTTAAGTGTTAATAAAATATAGAGTTTAGATATTCCGTTCAACACCGTTGCTTTTCAGCTTTTAATATGTTATAATTTCTGACTGAAACACCCTTCAAGAGGAGGATAGAATCTCTGATTACAACGCGGTGTGCACACAAAGGAGAGAAGCATGAAAAAATTATTAACAATATTGATTACAATGTTTTTAGTATCTAATTCTGCTTTTGCAGGAGCATTCAAAGCTGATGCAAAAACAAAAAGAATTCCAGCAGGAACAGTATTCCAACTAGAATTTTTACAGCCTGTTAGTACATTTTCAGGATGTGAAGGCGATTCATTTGTCGCAATTTTAAAAAGTGAATTAGCGACAGGTTCAAGCGTCATTCTACCTTCTGGTTCAGTAGTTAGAGGAAGCGTGGAGAAAGTTAATACAGCAAAAAGATTTTCTCGTGGTGCGAAGTTATATTTAGATTTTGACCATGTTGTAACTCCAAACGGCAGACAAATTCCACTAGACTTAGCAGTTTGCCAATTCGATAAAATTTATTATGATGGTTCTTTATACAAAAACTTAGGCTATGGAGAAGCTGTACAACAAAATTACGAAAGAGCGGTTGAAATAACTAAAAATTCTACAAATTACGGTTTAAAAGCTGGAGAATCTGCACCCGGCATTCAATATTTAACAGCTCCCATCTGCGCAGTAGGCGGCTTTTTCGGAGGAGCTTGCTACTGGATAGGGGATGGCGTCATGGATATGTTTAGAAAAGGACAAGATGTTTACATCAATAAAGGTGATGTCTTAACTGTAAAATTAGTTAACCCGATTGACGTTCCGGTTTATTAATATACTTTTATAATAAAAAAAAATGTTAGACTTTATTATCAAATAAAGTCTAACATTTTTTATTCTTCAAATTTGACATCAGTCTTGTTATCCTTAAAAATATAATGTATAATCAATTATATGGTGTATACAAAGATTAATTGAGTAGATGTATACTTAAAAAAGATAATTTGAATAAGAAGGGTTATTATGAAAAAGTATATTATTGTTTTAATGGCAGCTCTAATATGTGCGTCAACAATGAATTTTGCAAATGCTAAAACAACCTCAAATTCAGCATTAGCAAATGCTATAAGATTGTACAAATCAGGCAACTATTCACAAAGCTATTCAGCTTTTACAAACATAGTTAAACGTGATCCGTCAAATGCGGTTGCTTATTATTATTTAGCAATGACATCTGCTCAAATAGGAAAGAAAGACGAAGCAATCTCTAATTATGAAAGAGTTATTACACTTTCTCCAAACGGACAGCTTGGTCGTTATGCAACAAAAGGCAAAACTTGTTTAGAAACTCCAGAAAAATGCCACGAAGAATCTGCTGAAACTGCTGTTGATAGATTTATTCAAGGAAAATTTGGCTCAGGATTTTCTGAAGAAGCCAGAAGCGAATACGAAAAACAAAAAATTGAAAACTTGATGAGAGAAATGAACAGAGGCGGAGATGTTACTCCTCAAAAATTCAGAGAATACAAAGATTTTTCAAGCGAAGTTCCTACTAATGACGAAATCGTTGCAGCATTGAGAACTTTGCAAAAAGCAGGTTTGAGCGACATTTTGAACAACAATGTTAACGAAATGTCATTACTAACCGGTAGCAATGACGTTAATAACAATAACGCAATGTTAAATATGCTTATGGGAGGAAATAACAATTCTTCTTTAAGCCCGCAAGTAATACAATCATTATTGACAAACCAAATGTCAGTAGGTTTTTAAGAAAGTTAAAGAATGAAATTAAACACAGTTAGATTTGGTGAAATCGAAATAGAAGAAGATCGTATTTTTAATTTTGCAATGCCAATTATCGGTTTTGACATGTTGCACAAATTTATAATACTAGACCCAAATAAAGAAACATTGTTCAAATGGCTTCAATCAGTAGAAGATCCGACATTGGCATTTCCGGTTATATCGGTATCGGCTTTGGATTTAGACTACACAATTGATTTACCGGATAATGTTGTCGAAGTTTTAAACATTACAAACGTAGAAAGCTTGCTTGTTATGAACATAACTTCTATTCCGCAAGATAATCCGAAAGGAACTACAATAAACTTGCTTGCTCCGTTAATTTTCAATTTGGACAACCAAACAGCAGCACAAGTTGTATTGTCAGGCTCCGGTTACGATATCAGCTACCCTATGTTTAAAGAAAATAAGTAAGTTTTAAGGATTATAAATGCTCGTTATTACTCGAAAAAATGGTCAAAAAATAATGATAAACGACAATATTGAAATAACTATTGTCGAAGCAAAAAATGGCGTCTGCAAAGTTGCAATTAAAGCAGACAAAGACGTTAAAATATATAGAGAAGAAATTTATCTGCAAATCAAACTTGCCAACTTAATCGGCAAGAATACTAATGTGTCAGCAGTAGACTCTGTTTCAGACCTTATCAAAGGCGGAACTTCGCTTAACGATAAATCTGCTGCGCTTCCTAACGAGGAAGAAGAACTTATAGTTGACGAAAACAATAAGGCTAAAAAGAATTCAATAAGAATCAATAAGAAGAATGGTTAATTCAAATAAAGGAAAATTTTTCTTTTTTTATCCTAACAGCTCTGATATAAAAATCACGCCAAATTCAATAGAGCACGCATATTTAGCTGTGCTTAACGAGGATTTAAAATCCGCAAAAGAAATTTTTTCTAAAATTGACAATCCTAGAGGAATTTGGGGAACTATTTTAGTTTCTGTTTTAGAAGGATATATGGAGATTTTTCCTACTTTTTTTCAAATAAGAAACTTTTTAGAAATAGATTTAGATTTACTGTTGAAAAATGAAAAAGTTGATTACGTAGAGCAATTGCTGGGTGCGTTGGATATTTTTGCAGAAATCAATCAAGAAGTTTATAAATTTGCAGCGCGTGTAATGTTTGAAAACAATTTACAATCGGCAGCTTTCAATTATATGCAAAAATCAAAAGATATTTATTATAATGATGCAGAATTGCACTTTATGCTTATGCGCTATTATTTAAAAATTCACGATTTTGAACAAGCTTATTTTCACGCTAACGAATGCTTAAATTTGATACCAAATTATTATCCAGCACTCATAATGAAGGAAAAAATTGAAGAAAATTATCTTTAATAGTATAATTTTCCTATGAGCGGAGATATGTTTGTAAATAACAACGAAAATCCTTTTGGTAACAAGTTGCAAGATGATGATAATTTTTTCTTGCAGCCGGAAGAAATTCGTCCGATTAACGGACAAACCGAGCCGCAGCGTCGTTTAAATGATTATGACTACAACATTTTAAAAGAAGACGCTTACAAAGATGTTACCGATGAGATTTTTAAATTAGAATACAAAATATCTAAAACAGAAGAAGAATTGAAATCTATTGAAGACGAAATTCAGGCCGCAAAAGATGTTAGAGATTTCAATAAAGTTGAATTTTTGTTTAATCGAAAAAAGCAGTTGCAAGAAGATTTAAACGGATTGATAGAAATTTATAATGACACAAGCCTTTCAGCAAAAATATCCGGCGGAATAACAAATATGCTATCACCAAAAATTAAAGAAAATTTTAGCGGTATTAAAAAGTTGTTCGGAATATTTTCTGATGCTTTGATTTCAAAATTGCCTAAACGTTTTTCTTCAGCTTTAGAATTAAAAAAATCTCTTGCTAAATTAGAAAACATCAATAAAAGCGTTGACGAATTAATGACAATGCAAACTCCTTATGGTGAAACTATTGATAAATATGAAAAATTGACTAAATATATAACCAGAGCCAACACGATTCAAGCGCAAATATCTAAGAGTTTGAAATAATATATTTTTATAGCAATAACACCATTAAATTATTTTATAATTTAATGTAAACTTTTGTAACAATTTAGCATTAAAATTAAAGTTTTGCTTCAATTATGCCGATATACATGATGAACAAGGGAAAACTATAAAGGAAAGCGGAAAATCATGGGAATGGCAGCATCACAAGTTAGACTTTTGCAGCTTACCGACCGAAAAAATACAATCGGCCGTGAACTTCAGCATTTGTCTTTGCAAAAAACATCGCTTTCCAGAGATATGCAAAGAGTTACAAAAAATTACCAAGCAGCTTTAAGTTCTAAAACTTTGAAATTTTCTAATAATGCCGGTGTAACTTATGTAGACTTAAGTTATGCAAACTTAATGCGTCCAAGTGCAGCAAACGGAAATAAACCCTACTTATTAACAAACGCGAGCAATCAAATTATAGTTGACTCTAAATATGAAAAATATGCTGAAATGATTTCTGAAAATGGTGCAGCAGGTGGTGATTATCAATCAAATCGAGTTGCAATTCTTTCAGCACTTACCGGAATTTCTTCTGAAACTTTAACAAATTCTGTTGCAACAAGCAACGCTCAAAATGAAGCAACTCAAAAGGCTAAAGATTTACAAGATCAAGTTTGTGAAAAGAAAAACAATGAACCTACATCTAATGATTCTATACAAAAATTCTGGTCCCATGCAGGAAATATTAATACTTATGATATTGCGAAATTATATTCACAAAGCAAGAGTTCCATTTCACTAGGTAATTCTTCTAGTGCTTCACAAAATCTTCAAAGCTTGATTAATGGTATCCAAACTAACATGAAAAACTATTTATCAGATGACGATTATGAAGCATTCCAAACTTCTTGTAAAGCATATCAAACAGACGCTAATGGTGCTCTAAGTGCTTCAGACATGGATTTTAGCAACAAGCCTTATGGACTTTCCAAAGATAAAGATAATTTTAGTCTTGACGTAAGTACAATGTTGGATTCAATCATTGGTGGTTATAAGGGTTCAACTAAAACTAGCGATACTGGGATTACACTTTATACAACAAGAGATAAAACAAGCTCATCATGGCAAACTTGGAATACTGAATATCAAGCTCTTGTAAAAGAACTTGAAGCTGCTCAAACGGAACAAAAATCTGCAACAAATACAAACAACCAAGTTTTGACATCTTCTCAAGAAAGTGAAATTGCATTCTATGACCAATTGTTTACTGCAATTGCAGAAAATGGTTGGGAATGCAATGATAGTGTTGAAGACAATGATTATTTGAACCAAATGTTGCAAAACAACCAGTATTTTATTACTACAATGAAATCCGCGGAAGATGATAAAGGTAAAAAATACTTTGAGTATGATTCTGCAGCTGCTTCAAACGTTGATAATATTTTTACAGTAAATGATTCTAATGCTCAAAATGAAGCAATGGTTCAATATGAATACGAAAAAAATATTATAAATGAAAAAGAATCAAGAGTAGATCAACGCATGCAAAACCTTGAAACAGAACAATCTGCTATCAATGAAATGATTAAAGGTATTGAATCTGTTCGAAATGATAACAGCGAACGTACAATGAATATATTTGGATAAAAAAACACCTGCATATTAAATATACTGGTGTTTCTTTATCTAATATCTTATTACTTATACAACGGAGCTAATTTCTTTTCTTGTTGAGGTATTGTGCCTTCTGTAATTGATTGATAAACTCTGTAATCAATTTCAGGGAAGCAATTATCAATATCCTCAATTTCTTTTAACTTAGCTTCGTCAATATTTCCACTTTCAATCATATCAGCTATCAAGCTAAATCTATCAACGTGTTCATTAAATCTATCAGTTGCATAATCTTTAGCCTGCCATGTTGTAATCAAGAACGGCCAGTCTGAGCTTTGAAGCAACAAGTTTTCTCTAGCCAATTGATTCAACGCTCTTAGCATCAACTTGTCATCCGGAATTTCAGAATGAGCATCAACAATCGCATTAATTCTCTTTTCGCAAGAGTGAATAATTGGCCACATCCATTCTGTTAAGTGGTTCATCCATACGTAGAAGTGTCCACCTTGTCCCCAAGAACTTTCAGGAATTTGGATAGCTTCTTTTGGTGGATACTTAGTAACATATTCACCAGCAGTAAGTCTTTCAACTTCTGGAAGATAGTCATTGAATTTCTTAATAACTTGTTTGATGAATTCAACACCTTCAAACCACCAGTGTCCAAACAATTCTGTATCAAATGAAACCATTACCAAACCTTCTTTGCCATCATGAGCAAGTTTGTAATCGTTCAACAAGTGATAAATCAATGTTGTATAGTGATCTGAGTTTTCATTAATCTTGTTCATAGCAAGAACCGGATCATACAACATCTTGTCGCCTAAATCAGTTGTAGGTGAAGTAATTCTCCAGTAGTGCATGCCGGATTTATCATCCTTCTTGTGGAATTCTCTAAAGCAACCATCCCCCGGATAACCGTCAGCAGCTGACCATACTTGATATCCTGCTCTATCATTACGTCCCATTACTGCAACTTGTGCATCAGGCAACCAATATGCTGAATATGTGTCATAACCTGTTGCAGGTCTTTCAGGAAGCGGAATGTACTCAATGTTTCCGTACATACCGATTACACGTCTGTTACCGATTGAATTACCACCTTCAATTACGTGAGATTCTGTAAAGAAGTAGTGAATGTCATTATTTTGAAGTGTAACTTCAATTGCCGGACGCCAATGTTTTTTACCGTCTTTACCAACGTATTCATAACCTTGACGGTAAGCACATTCTGGAAGCCATGCTCCCATTGCTTTTTTACCAAACAATCTCTTTGTTGTATCTTGACCAACTTTGAATTGAGCATTCAAGTTGCTATCAGTTGCAAGAAGTGGTGAAAAACCATGAGTTGCACCTGATGTTGTAATTTCAATACATCCAAGGTCTTGATATTTCTTAAAGTATTTAATCAAATTCTTTTCATATTTATTAACAAAATCATCTCTTAATTTGTTCCACAAATCAAAGTAATATTTTGCCAAGTATTTCAAATGTTGAGAATGAGCAACTTTAGGATCAGGATATCTGTCCAAATCTTTAGAAACAGCTTTAATTCTAGAATCAATGTATTCAACAAAACCATTTTGCAAATGTTCATCATTTAGTTGTTCTGCAAGAATTGGTGTGATGCCAACTGTTAATTTTGCTTTTATACCTTCATCATATAATTCTGAAATTGCATTCAATAGAGGTACATAAGTTTCTGCCATACATTCGTAAAGATTTTCTTCACCGAATGGCCACATTCCTGCTTTTCTGTAATAAGGCAGGTGGCTGTGTAACATAAATACGAATTGTCCTACTGACATATTAGCCTCCGTTCATTTCTCGTGTTTGAATATATATTTTTACATTATTATTTATAACATAATCTTAACAAAAAAGTAACTCTTTAGTATTAATTCAGCGGAATAATGTTACAAATGTTAACCAACTTTTAACCTCTTATTATTGTAAAGTTTTTGAATGTACGTTTATATAAGGATTATATAAATTAAGTGAATAAGGTAATAAGTGAATAAGTTCATATTAAATTTTCTTTTTGTAATATGCATTTATAAGTGTAATGTAGGTTGGGCTTTCAGCCCAACAGCAATATTAAATTTTAACTTATTTACTTATTCACTCATTCGCTTATCGACTTTTTTACCCAATCGAAAACATATATCCGTTATTTTTTGAGCATGTCGCACAAAAATCAGTTTCAGCGGTTATTGTTTTTGAAAAATCTTTAAAAGAGCTTCCAACTCGTCCGCGATAATCATTTGCTAAAAACGGGCATGCGTAAACTCCTTTTTGTGTAAGAATTCGACCAAACATACAATCAGTTTTTGAAGAAGGTTTTGCAAAATTTTCATCGTTAAAATTAGGATGTGATGCAATAATTTGAACATCAGTGTTTGTAATTTCTTGTTCTTTAAAAATTCTATTAAATTCATTCAAAATTTCGGCTTTATCTAAATTATAAAAATTTTGAACAGACAAAACAACATTAAAATTGTATCTGCTTAGAGTTTTTAAAGCAAAAATCGTTTGTCTAAAATTGCCTCTATAACGTACCTTGTCGCTTTCGAGTTCGTTAAAATGTGCTAGTGAAAGTTTAAAAAAGATTTGATTTTCTGTTTTATCTACTAAACCTTCATCTTCAACTTTTTTAAGAAATCTGATTTTCTTTTCGTTCAAAAAACTTCCGTTTGTACAAATACATACATTACACCTTCTTAAACACAATCTCAAAATAGAATTAAAATCCGGATGCATCATTGGTTCTGCACCAGTTAAGTAAATACAATAGATATTTTCTGACTTTGTATCATTTAAAGCTTCTCTGATTTTTTCAAGAGAAATATAATCTTTAAGATTTTTACTCATAGGAAAATTAATATAACAATTTGAGCATCTTTGATTACAATTTTTTTCAGTAAGTTCAATAAATAAATTATTTAATTCGTCCAATTTATAAATAGGCGCAGTGTAAATACTATTGCTCATGAATCCTCCTCGTTTAACTCGACATTGCCATGCTAAAACAAGAAAAATAAAAAAAGAATTATCGTGTTGGGTGATATATTACAAAATAGATCTTTAATTCTTTTTTATTAAATTAATTTTTCTTTAAAAAAAAGTAACAATATAAGCTTTTTGTAACGTTTCTACTTGCCAGTTTTATATGTTTGTAATACGATTTTAGTGGTTACACCGGTCGATAGGCTTTGCCCTAGTCCTTGGATAAAAGGGGTGCCGTAAGATATAGCTCTCAGAATCCTTGTAGATGGAGCGGTTTAGCCCGTAGTAAAACAAGTTAAAAAAAAAGGAGACACAAGATGTCAGTAGCATCACTTATCGAATTATTAGAAGCTGGCGTTCACTTCGGACACCAAA
>CAKVJE010000009.1 GCA_934754735.1 uncultured Candidatus Melainabacteria bacterium | reverse complement strand
TCAAAGAATTACGAACTGAAAGAAAGCTTACACAAGATAAACTTTCTGAAATGGTTGGTTTCGGACAAAGAACGCTTAGTAAACTTGAAAGAGGAAAAACTTTTATTACAGCTGAACATCTTGCCAAGTTATTAACTGCTCTTAATATTGGAATTGAAGATTTGTTTAATTTTGGCTATTTGCAAGAAAAAGAGATTTTGAAAGAAGAACTAATCACTGCTATTAGAAAAGAAGAAGTTAATATTGAAATCTTGTATCGTATTTATAAATCTTTAAAGTAAATTAATATATTTACCAGATTACAACAAAATAAACTAAAAAATATCATTATAAAAAGCACTTTTTACAACGATGTAGAAAGTGCTTTTTGCATACAAATTTCATGCTAAGAAATAAATCCTTAAAATCCAGTAATAACATAGCACACAGGTGCATTTATATACCACTTCTTCTTAACAATTCTTAATAAAAAACCTCAAAAAAACACGTCAAGTGGCAAAAAACACGCATATATTAGTAGAAGGGTATGTTATTTTCCTTTCTAAAAATTAGTTAAAAATAGTAAGAAAAAAAAGGAGAAAACTATGGAAAAAATTCCAACTATGAAATCAATTAGTGAATGTTCAGAAATTGTCGGACTGGCAAAATACCATGTCAGACAATTAGTCTTACAAGACAAGATTAAGTACGTAAAAGCAGGGCGAAAATATTTAGTTAACCTAGAAAGTTTAATAGAATACCTAAACAACGGTGAAACGCATGTAAAAACAGAATCTGAAAACTCATACAAAATTAGAAAGGTAGGTGAATAATAATGAAAAAAGTACCTATAAACAGTCCTTTTGATGAAATAGGCGAAATTGCGAAAAAAACAATTACTCCAATGCAGAGAATTGAAATGAATCCTATGTTAACAGATTTGTATCAAAGAACTCAAGCGTCAGAGAAAGTTACTTGTGAGATTGGTGATTTACACATGCCTACACTATTAGCACAAGCGGTACAAACAATGAAGGCATTTCATCCTGAAAGACCAATGCATGCAATAATCAATACTGTCTTAGCAAAGACCGCACAAGTATTAGCGTTTAAACGAATAAAATATGTTGAAAATGGTAATACTGGCTTCTGTAACCACTATGCAATAAATTTTATGCCATCAGGTGCAGGCAAAGACCGTATGTCAGATGAATTAGATAAGTTTGTGTTTTACCCATTTAGGCATTGGTTTAAATTCACAGTAGAAACATTAAAAGCAGAGCTAAAACGGAAGCTTGAAATAGAAGCAAGGCAAAAATTCCCAGATGAAGAAAAACAACAACAACAACGTGAAAAATTTGTAAAAGAACAAATGAGAGAATTTGGGAATTTGGTTATGGAGGTCTCTGATGGAACAAGAGAAGGACTTTTTCGTGATGCTAAAGTTTTTAAAAAAGCAAAATTTGCTGGTTTAATGGTAAAAATAGCAGAGCTTGGACTATATCTTTATAACATGACAACGGAACAAAAATTATTTTTTAATATGTTATTTGAAGCTTATAGCGGTATACTCCGAGCCAAGAGCATTAAAGGTGAAAACAGAGAAGAAGATATTGAAGATTTACCAGTTAATGCCTTACTCTACTCTGACCCAACAGCTTTTAAGTCTGATTTATTAAAGAATTTTAATCTACTTTTGGAAACAGGTTTAAGCCGTCGTTGTATAATTACTTTCATGCCTGAATTAGAACATTATGAAATGGAACCTGATGGAAGAAAAGCCTATAAAGCAGAGGAAAAGTATTATAGCGATTTAAAAGCCATCGGGATTCAGTTGTATGAGATTTTTGAAAAGGTTGAAAACAATGCTCAATACGAGCTTACGGAAGAAACTTTTGTTAAAGTTTTGTACCCTTATAGGCTCAAAATTAATTCAATGATTCAAAAAGAAGAAAATACGCTTATTCAAAAAGAAATGCGTTCTAGAGAACTAAAAGCCATAAAAATCGCAGGTCAGTATGCTTGCATTAATCATCCGAGTGTACATTTCATAAACCCTGAAGATATGGAAATGGCTATTAATATGGTTGAACAGTTAAGTGTTGATTTTATAAATTTTTTAAATTTTCGCCCTTCGTTTGATGATAGATGTGACAAAATTTTCAAATTTTTTCTTGAAAATATTGGCAAAGAGTTCAAGAAAAATGATTTGACAACTATTCATTTCAAGCAATTTGGTGTATCTCGAAACAAATTCAAAAAAAGTTTTGATGATGATATGCAAAGTGTTTCTGAAATTGCCCAGTCTAATGGCTATCAGCTGTTAAGCAAACCCATAAATAATAACTCGGGGCGTGTTTATTGGCTCACAACGGCAAAATTAGAAGATTTAGACGATGGGGCTTCAGAACTTGAGAACTTAATATAAACATAGGTAGTAAAGATGGCAATCCCTGTAATGCTTGTGTTTAAAGGCAATTACCGCAATTCCCGTTCTAATATTTGTCAAAACACAAGTTAATACTGGGATTGACCAGATTTACCATAAAACCAGAAAGGTATAAAAATGCAAATGAACAAATTAAAACTAGACTTAATTATCGGAGTATTAGGCGAACCTGAAAAACAGTCAGGTGATGAATACTTTTGGCAGTGTCCAATGTGCAAAGACTCAGGTCGAGATAACTTAAAATTCAATTCCGCAAAAGGTGTTCTTTGGTGTTTTGCTGATAATAGCCACGCTCCAATGATATTGAGAGAAATTCTTCAAAAAAGCAAAGGTAAATTAAATCTAAAACTTAATTCGGATTGTAACAATACAGACCGTTTTAAACATATTTTTACACAACAAAAGCAATTGGAGTTTAAATTCTATATGCAAGAATGTAACGAAAGACTGCAAACAATTGATATGCTTCCTCGTTTGTTACTTAGAAAAAGAGGATTAAGGTTATCAACAACTAGAGAAGTTAAGCTTGGAGTAGATGTTGATAAAAGACGTTGGGTAATTCCAACATTTCAATATTCGACAGAAAAAGCCAATACAATTCTAGGGTTTGAATTTAGACCATACAATTTTAGCAAAGATGGCTTAACTCGGCAAAAAGGAACGCCAACAGGACTTGCGATGATTAACTCATACAAGCCGACAACACAAGCTTTAGCGATAGTAGAAGGCTATTTTGATGGCTATGCTCTGTATCAGCACCTTAAAGAACAACGGCAAATTCAACACTACCATATTGTTACACCGTCAAATGGCATTCAATCTTTGTTAAAACAAATAACAGAAGTTGACTTCTCAAAGTATAAACAATTCTACCTGTATGTTGATAATGACGAAGAAGGTAACAAAGTTGCAGAAAAAATTATTGAAAAATATCCGATGTTCAAGCGAATTGTTACAAAATGCGGTTGTAAGGATTTCAACGAACATTATATGAAATGTATTAAGAAAATCAATCGATAAATAAAAAAAGAGGACTAAACACAGGGTAGCTCCTGAAAACAGTTACCCTGTATTTATTTTTAAGAAAAAGAAGCTGAAAGTTTGAAAAAAGGAGATAATAGAAAATGATAAAGAGGAAAATAATATGGCTTTTTATGAAAAAATATCAGAACATACATATAGATTAACAGTTTGTCAAGGTTATGACTCAAAAGGTAAAAAGTTACGCAAAAGAAAAACAATCAAACTAGACAAAACATTAACTCCAAAGCAAGCAGAAAAAGAGCTTAATCGCCAAATGGTGATGTTTGAAGACGAAGTGTTAAACGGAGTTTACTTAGATGGCGAAAAAATAACTTTTGCGGAGTTTACACAAAAGTGGCTTGAAGATTATGCCGAAAAAAATCTTGCCCTAACAACATTACAATCCTACAAAATTATCCTTAACAGAATATTACCCGCAATTGGTCATATAAAGTTAGCGAAAATACAACCGCATCACCTGATACAATTCTACAATAATCTTACGGAAGAAGGTGTTAGACTAGATGGGAAATTTATACCGACAAACAAATTGACAAAGTATTTAGAACCACTAACAATTGCTCACATGATAAAAACAACAGGAATTTCTTCCAAAACTTGTAGACGACTTAAAAATGGACAAGCAACGAATTATGCAACAGCTCAAAAACTTTGCGAAATTTATAAACTTGATTTTTATCGAATGTTCAAAAGTGAATCAACAAATACACTAACAACAAAAACTATTCGTAATCACCATATTGTAATTCATTCAATATTGTCAACTGCAGTTGATTGGAATATCTTGATGAACAATCCTGCTGAACGTGCAAAACCTCAAAAAGTAACAAAGCCAAAAGCGAAGTATTACAATGATGAACAAGTTGCGGAAATGCTAAATGCGTTAAGTAGTGAACCATTGATGTATATGACAATGATTTATCTTGCGATAGATATCGGTTTAAGAGAGGGTGAACTCACAGGCTTAAAATGGGAAGATATTAACTTCAACACCTGCGAAATAAGCATAAATAAGCAAAGACACTATATTGCAGGAATTGGTGATGTTGAGGGCAAACCAAAAACTGATGCAGGCATGAGAACTGTAACAGCTTCCAAAACAGTAATATCTTTGTTGAAAGAATACAAAAAGCAACAAACAGAAAATCGATTGAAATTCGGAACGGCTTGGCAAAATGGGGAATATGTATTCTTGCATGAAGATGGCAAACCAATAAGCACGCAACGACCTTACAAGTGGTTTACTAACTTTTTGAAACGTCATAATTTGCCGAAGATAACCTTCCACCAACTCCGACATACAAACGCAAGTTTACTGATTTCATCAGGTGAGGATATTGTAACCGTAAGCGGTCGACTTGGACACGCAGATAAAAATGTAACCCTGAATACTTATTCTCACATAATTAAATCGAAAGAAGCACAGGTTGCGAATAAGATGGATGAGTTTTACGAGAAGTTGCGAATTAGTTCATAAGTTACAGTTTCTTTTCAAATAATTAATAAAATGTTAATTTTTTCTAACATGGTGAAATTATAGTAAATAATGATAATAAGGAAAGTTTCACAAATCTAGGGAGTAGAAAATGGTTGATATTAATTATTTAGAAGATGAAAGAAAAAAATTATGGGCAAAAATTCTAGAACAAGAAAAAACAATTAGTGAATTAAAAGATAGTTTTTCAACTAGTATTAAGACATTTTCAGATGAATTAAAAAAATTACAAATTCCTCTCCCACAAGATGTTAAAGACGCAAAACAATCATCAAAAGAAGCTGCATTTTTCAAAAATAGGGCAAAAGAACGAAAAGAAGAAATTGATAAATATTTTACAGATGTACAAGCGAATCTTGCTAAAATGCAAGAACTGACAAATGAAAATATTGAATCTAAAAAAAGTATAAATGCACAGCTCAAAGCCATTGAACAAAAAGAAAAAAATTTATTAACAATTCAAAATAATCTTCAAGATACAAATACAGAACTTCAACCATTAATAGCAAACATTAAAAGTAGCACAACAATACTTAACGAAATAACAACTCTAAGAAATTCCGTTAAAGAAAAACAGACCGAAATTCTTGACTCACAAAAACAAATTGAAAATCTGTTTGAACTATCCTCTAAACAAAAAGCAGAAATAGCAAAAATCCGAAACCAAATAACAGGATATATCAAAAAGGATTCTGCAACTGGTGAAGAAACAAAAATTGATGGATTAAAACAGGAACTTGAGCAAACTTTTGATGAATTGAATGAGTCATTTGATAGTACAAAAAGTGAAATTGAAGAATATCAAAACGAAAAAGCAACGGAAATAGATAACTTTATTATAGATATGAAGAAAAAATATAGCGATTTAATTGCACAAATTGAGTCGTTGCTACCACGAGCAATGACTGCAGGATTGAGTTCTGCATATCAAGCAAAAAGAGAAAGTGAAGAACAAGAAATGCAATCAGCTTACAAAGCTTTTAAAGGTGCAATTAAGTGGATGGTGGTTATTTCACTTGTACCGATTAGTTTAACATGCTATATGTTTTTCGGGTTAAATTATGAAATACAAACAATAATCAACGATACTCCTAAAATAATGAGTGCCGTTTTAGCTCTTTATGCTCCTGTTTTTTGGTTGGCATATTCAGCAAACAAAAGAATGAACCTATCTAAAAGATTAATTGAAGAATATACCTACAAAGAATCTTTAAGTAAAACTTTTGAAGGCTTGTCAAAACAAATAGAGAATATTGATGATGAAAAAATTGCAAAAGACTTAAAGTCAAGGTTGTTATATTCTGTTGTTTCAATGAATTCTCAAAATCCTGGAAAACTAATTAAAGGATACAATAAACCAGACCATCCTATTATGGATATAATCAATAACAGTGTTAAACTAACAGAATCTATACAAAATCTTGCTCAAATGCCTTTAATTGGAAAAATTTGTTCTCCGATAGTAAATGCTATTGATGAACAAAAAATAATGCAATCTAACAAAGTAAATGAGGGATTAATCGCTAATAGTCTTATCAATAAACAAAAAATAGACGATAAGTCTTAATTCGGAGGAAAAAAATATAATGATTTCAGATGTAAACTATTGGCAAATTGCAACACCATTTATAACGGCTATTGCAACTCTTAGTGCAGTATATTTTGGTGCGTGGTTAACAGATAAAAGGCGAGAAAAAGAACAACATAAAATAAACATTAATAAAGCAATAATATTGCATACGCTTATTGAATTACAGGTTCCTGCATTAATTGAATACCGTAAAACTTTAATGAAAAAATTGCAAGCAATAAATGCAAGTAATTTAACTGTTGCAACCGAAAGACAGCCATTTTCTTCTTGGTTATTACCTATAAACATTAAAGATTACGACTTCTTGATAAATTCAAGTAAAGGTGCTGTAAGTGCATTAAACCAAATTTTGCAATATCAAGAACGATTAAATAGTGCGATATGTTCATTTAACGATTATTCTTTAACAGATAAAGAAAATTTAAACATTTTTGTAATAAAAATGAAATGCATAATTGAAACTATGTATGAAACTTGCGATAGTTTAATATATTTTTCACTAATATTACATAGATACTTAACTTATATACTTGGCGAAGTTTATAACGAAAAAATTACCTGTTCTGATACTCTTATGGGAATAAATCTTGTTGAAGAAGCAAAAAATAATAAGATACAATTAGAATGGCTAAAAATATTGCCAGAAGATTGGCAGTATGCTAGAATGGTACAAAAATAAAATTTCAAATTTCGTGGGACTAAAAAGGGACTAATTTGACAAAAAGTCCCTAAAAGTTATTAGAAATTACCAAAAGAATGGTTGGCTGAAACTAAACGATATTAGAGGATACAGGAGGAAATTTAAGAACACAAAAAACAAAAATACGTGTTCGAATCCCACCTCCTCCTCCATTTAGAAAGAGCCTGGAAAGGCTCTTTTTTAGTGCGTTTTCAGAGTTCCAAAATTTTCGAAAACAGCTCAATTTAGTCCCAAAAGGGACTGGTGGATTTTTGGTAGAGTGAGCAACTGTGTTGCGAAACTCGTAAGAGCATAAAGTCCAATTGAACGTTTACACAAATTAAATAGACTAATTGGTAATATCTAGGGAGGTTTTTTATAAAAAATTAATTATGCTTTTTCTGATTGAGCTATAGATGGTTTGGTTTTTAATTTGCAAATTTCATCTCGAATTTTGTTACCTGCCCAAGCTCCTAGTCCTGTGGTTAGCATTGCACCGACATAACTGATTATTGATAATTTATGACATGCTTTAACTTTTTTTAGCGCTTCTCCTGTAACACCGGCTTTCTTTGCAACATTTGTTCCTTTTATGTTTGCAATACATTCTTCTATAGTCAAAGGCAAAACAGTCAGCATAGTTAATACTCCACAATGTTTTTTAATCTTGTCATAAATATTTAATTTTTCGTCATTCTCCTTTTTATCTGTAAATATTGCGCAAGTTGAAATTATAAGAGGACCGAAAACAGCAAGCGGATTTCGAACTTTTGCGAGAGTTTTTATTAATGGGTTTGAAGATTTACTATTCAATTTGTGTTGAATTTCATGAAAAATTGGGGCTCCGAATTTTGAAAAATTACAAACTACCGCGTTATCAGCCGAAGAAAAAAATGCGTTATTACCCTTTACCGTACGGATAAAAGAACTATTATTGCTAGGTAATCGCATTATATGATATATAAATTTTTCTTTCCCTTTTGGAATTTTAAAATTAATTTTTAACTGTTTTTTTATAACATTTGCGTTATTCGGATTCAAATCTATGACTTTTAAGTCATTTTGCAAATTGTTTTGATTTACTGCATTTTGAACATAAGGTAAGTAACCGCCCCCTTGAACATTTTTAATGTTTTTCATTATATACTTACCTAAAGGATATTTTGCTTTTTTAGTAATATAGGTTTGACCTTCCCATCCTGCAACAACTCCCAACGCACCTACCGCGACATTTTTAACAGGCGAATATTGCTGGTTATCGTATGAATAAGAATTTATTGCACCCATATATTTACTACCTTCCTTATATTATAAGTTAAGAAAAGAAGAAAAATTGCCCAATATTTAAGATTTTGTAAACAATCTTTAAGCTAACTGGAGTTTGATGTCGTATTTATACCCAAGACCTTTTATTAGTTTAAATGCAGTATCTATACGCGGAGTTACTTTTCCATTCATAATAGTATCCAATATTTTTCATTTTTATCTACTTACATTGCAGGGCAAACCGACGACATTGTCAAGCCACTAAAGCTTTACGTTTTAGGCATTTTCTTTATCATACTGTTTTTTATAATCAGACGCCAGACAAGCGTGTTTTAAGGAAAAAGCAAGTTGTATAGCTCCGCCCCAAAGGAACAAACCCCACCCCAGTTTTTCAGATTTCTTTATATCTTTAAATAATGCATTCATTTTGTCAAAAGCTAATAATATTAAACCCATATCGACCATAAAGTTTGCGGTATTAAAAACTTTTGATTTTGAATCATATTCATCAAGTTTTTTTTGAACATAAGCTACTTTTTGTTCATTGTTACCAATAGAACGCTTAAAACTCGGTGTACTGCTAAAATACTTTCCTGTAGATGCTGATAATTTAAATTGACAGACGAGAAATGTACAATAACTCTTGTTACTAAATAGGATATTGCAAATATATTATTTTATTAATATAAAAAGATTATAATTATAGACATTTGCATAATATTTTAAATATACTGTTTATAGTTTAGAAAATTTTTATTTAATCTGATAATTTACAATGACAATAGACTTAACATCATTTCTACGCCATCTTCACCTTCTTGTAAAAATTCATTCTCTTTTAGGCTTTTTTGTACATCATCTCTTGGCGCCATTGGCTTAATTTGAAGTTCTTTTGCTAATCGTTCTTTTGCGATTTTAGGAGTTTTACTTTTTTCTACAATTTCTATAGCCTTATCTATGTCGTAACCAAGCGATTTTCCTTTTGGGGTATCTGCTTTGGCACTTTGTAATATTGATACTATTCTATTTTTAAGAGATTTCCCCCAAGAATTATTGTTTAACAATTCGGTTGTTTCAATTGCGGTTATTCCAAATTCACTTTTCATCCAAGGTGATTGAGCATGTCTACCACTAAAATATTTCTCTTTTTTGCAAAAGCTTTTACAACTATCGCCTAGTTTTTGCAGTTTATCATAATAACGTTCTATAATCGTTGCAAATTCAAGATTAGCTTTCATTGGCTTGATTAAATCTTGACACTCAGGCTCATTTCCAAACATTTTTAAAGTAGATTTATAAGATTCTTCTAATTGTTGCTTATATTTTTGCGGCCCTCCAAATTTGTTAATCAAATCTATTTGCTCCATTAATCCACTCTCAGGAATTGCTGTTAATGTTTGAATTTCTTTATCAGTTGCTCCAAGATAATTTTTCAATGCATCATCATAAGTTGTAAAGCCCATTTTCTTAATTACTGTATCAGCAGATTCACTAAGTTTTCTATTAGAAGATTCAACTAATTTAATCCCTTCAAAAGCATCGGAAGTTAAGAATTTACCTTCAGGAATATTGGGATTATATTTTACGATAACACTTCCTTTGGGTAGTTTTACCAAATCTTGAAACATAAAATCTTCATTAATTCCACCTAAAATTTTTGATCTTGGAGTATTTTTCATTACATCTTTAAATGGCAATATTATCGCATAATCCATAGTATTCCAACCACTACCCATTAAGTGTTCAACAACAGGCTTGTTTAAGCAAAAATGAACAGTTGTTCTTGAAGCACCTACTCCGTCTGCTGCTTTTGTTGCCAAATTTGTAGATAATATTTCACCATTTTTAGGGAAATAATTTGTCATATGAACAAGTGCAACACTATCTGGATTCATTTTTTGAAATGAAAAATTCGGTTGTTTTTTAGCCCAACTAAATAAAGAACTATCAGCAAAAACAAGTTTTCTTGTGCTCTCTAAAGTATCTTCAACTAAACTTGTAATTTTTGGAGAAAACTTCAACCCTTCAAAACTAACATTTTCTAATGCTTTAGTTTGTAAAACACTAGTTTTACCAAGTGATTCTGCATATCTGGTTGCATAATTCGCAACATTTCTAATCTGTGAAATACTAACCATACCTAACCTATTCCCTTAATTATATAAAGTATAGGTTTGCTAAATAATTGCCACTATATTAAGAAAAGTTAAGCCTATTTTCTGCAAATTTAGCACCTTTTGTAGAGAAAAGAAATAAGCAATTTAATAATTTTTATACTTCTCTTGCAACTTTCTAAAGCGTTTGTATTCTTTGCCCCATTGTTGCATAGAGTCGAGAACCGGACGAAGAGTATAGCCAATATCAGTCAAATAATATTCAACTCTCGGCGGTAATCCTTCGTACTCCTCTCTTACAACGAGCCCGTCTTCTTCAAGTTCCTTCAAGCAATTTGTCAAAACTTTTGCAGTACAACCTAAATGTTTCTTTAATTCAACAAAGCGCATTTCTTTTTTTAATAATTCTTTAATAATAAGAAGTTTCCATTTTGCGCCAACAAGCTGCAATAAAACACTAACGGGATTAACTGCTAAATCTTTGTACTGCAATTATTTGTCCTCTTTAACTTTTTCAGCGTCTGTCCAAAGTTCTTTTAATTTTTCTTTAATCCCCATTCTGCTAAACCACTTGATTACAAATCTTTCTTCGTAACCGAGTCCACCATTAATTTTTGAACAATCTGCAAGATTAAAAACAGCTTCCGATATAGAAATACGGATAAAAAAGTGCGGTTGAACATATTTTGCAGGATCCATCCAAACTTTGATATTATTATATTTCGCAACGTTAGTAGAACGCGCGTTGTGCGCATCAGACTGTTCTTGTAAAATAAAACTCTTCAAACTATCTTCCATATCTTTAAATGTAGCCATTTTTAATCCTTAATTTTAATTCTACTAATTATTCAAACTGTGAATAGGTGCAGGAATTCTACCACCACGTTCTACAAACCCAGCTGAAGATAAGTTGTTTACATTCATAATTGGTGCTTCGCCCAACAAACCGCCGAATACAACTTTATCACCAACCTTCTTATTAGGAGCAGGAATTAATCTTACGGCAGTCGTTTTCTTATTTATCATACCGATTGCCATTTCGTCCGCAATCATACCCGCAATTGTTGAAGTCGGCGTATCTCCTGGGATTGCAATCATATCTAAACCTACAGAACATACGCAAGTCATAGCTTCCAATTTATCAAAAGTCAAATACCCTTTTGTTGCTGCTTCAATCATGCCAGCATCTTCTGAAACAGGAATAAATGCGCCAGAAAGTCCGCCAACATAAGAGCTTGCCATAATACCACCCTTTTTCACTGCATCATTAAGCATAGCCAAAGCTGCTGTCGTTCCATGCGCGCCTGCGTGTTCTAGGCCCATTGCTTGGAAGATTTCTGCAACGCTATCACCGATTGCAGGTGTTGGTGCTAACGATAAATCAATTACACCGAACGGCACATTCAATCTTTTAGCCATTTTACGGCCGATTAATTCGCCTGTAGCAGTAATTTTGTAAGCAGTTTGTTTAATCTTGTTAGACAAAACGCCCAAATCAGCTTTTTTGTCTAAATCTAAAATTGCCGCTCTAACAACCCCTGGACCGGAAACCCCGATATTTAATGCACATTCCGGTTCTCCATAACCGCAATAAGCGCCTGCCATAAACGGATTGTCGCTTACAGAATTACAAAATACAACAAGCTTTGCAGCACCTAAGCCGTCTTTATCAGCAGTTAATTCTGCGGATTTTTTAATAGTTTCGGACATTTTTAAAACTGCATCCATATTAATTCCGGCTTTTGAAGTTCCGACATTTACGGAAGAACATAATCTGCTTGTAGAAGCCAACGCTTCGGGAATTGCTTCGATTAAAGCTCTATCACCTTGTGTAAATCCCTTTTCTACTAAAGCTGAAAACCCGCCAACAAAATCTACACCAAGATTATTTGCGCATTCATCAAGCGTTTTTGCAATTTTAACGTAATCTTTAACTTTGCAAGCTTCACCAACCAATGAAATCGGAGTTACAGCAATTCTTTTATTTACAATTGGAATCGAATAATCGTTTTCGATATCATTTGCATAATTCACAAGATTGTGCGCATATTTGTCTAATTTGTATTTAATTTTGTCGCAAACGACATTCACATCTTCACTCAAACAATCTCTAAGACTTATTGTAAGCGTTACAGTTCGGATATCGAAGTTGTGAAGCTTAATCATATTAATGGTTTCTAAAATTAAATTTTCGTCAAATATTGTCATAATCATTCCCTACACTATTTTAGTTTAGTGTAACATAATTAAGATGAAAAATGAAGACATAAATGATAAGACGCATCTTCTTATGTAAATGTATTGATTTTTATCACAAATTTTGTATAATAAAGAAAGTACTTTTTAAATAGAATACAGGCTAAAGATTTTAACACATTTTGACTATCAACGAAAGGAGGTTAAAATGATAGTTGAAATCAACGAACGAGAATTAGTACTATTGATAATACTAATTCTCATACTCAAAGCTCTTTAATTAGGGCTACGGGTAAGGGTATTCGCGTTACCCTTGCCTGTATTCTTATTTTAACTCATTTTTATTTTTTTTCAAGTACAATAGTTATATGGGAAATAACTTTCGCCAAATATTTAACTGGAGGTTAAACAGAATATGCTAGTTGTTATGAACAGCCACGCGACTGAAAAAGACATTAAGCGCGTAGAATTATTTATAGAATCAAAAGGCTTTGAAGCAAGAGTTTCACACGGTGAAGCAAGAACAGTAGTTCACGCTATCGGAGTTAAAGAAGTTGACCAAAGAGACTTCGAACTTTTGCATGGTGTAGATGAAGTTATTAAACTTTCTACAAACTATAAACTTGCTGCCCGCGCTTGTCAAGGTAAAGATACAGTTGTAGAAGTTAACGGCGTTAAATTTGGCGACAAGTATACAGGTTTAATCGCAGGCCCTTGCACAGTTGAATCTTACGACCAAATGGATGCAACGGCTCAAGAATTAGCAGAATCTAATGTTAAGATTATTCGTGGCGGTGCTTTTAAACCAAGAACAAGTCCATACGCGTTTCAAGGTTTGGGCGAAGAGGGTTTAAAGATTATTAGAAGTGTTGCTGATAACCACGGAATGGCTGTAACTTCTGAAATTATGGAAGTCTCGCAATTGCCTTTGTTTGAGAAGTATGTAGATATTCTTCAAGTTGGTGCAAGAAATATGCAGAACTTCAATTTGTTGAAAGAATTAGGACACGCGCATAAACCTGTAATTCTTAAACGAGGATTATCTTCTACTTATGAAGAATGGTTAATGTCAGCCGAGTATATTATGGCTGGTGGAAACAACCAAGTAATTTTATGCGAACGCGGTATCAGAACTTTTGAGAAATATACTAGAAATACTTTGGACTTAACCGCAATACCTGTAATCAAAAAATTGAGTCATTTGCCAATTATAATTGACCCTTCACACGCAACAGGTTTAAGAGATAAGGTTGAGCCAATGTCAAGAGCCGCTGTTGCAGCAGGTTGCGACGGTTTAATAATTGAAGTTCACCACGATCCGGATAGAGCTATTTGTGATGGCGCGCAATCACTCTACCCTTGGCAGTATGATTTGTTGTACAAACAAATTAAACAAATCGCACCGATAGTTGGTAAAGAAATAATTTAAGTTTAAACCATTGTAGTTACATACTTTTCATGTCTATTTTAGAAAAATATTCAGGAATTTTACCATTCCAAAAACTTCTTAAAATAAATGTTAATTTGTTTTCGGGTTTAAATCCAATGTGTCTATCCCAGAATGAGCGATTTTTGTATGGACTTTCTGGTAAAAAACTTTTTTGAGGTATTAATGTGTCTTTGTTAAGACATTCAATTGTTCTTTTTGATAAATCACAAGCAATTGCCTCCATGGGTGAGGTTGCTGCATATTCACAAAGTTTTTTTCTGAGTAAACTTCCATTTCGTGCTTGAAAACTTGCTATATTTTCAGGGCTTGCAATTGTGTATAAAAATTCCATTAATTTTCGTGGAGAAAGTTTTTCTAATAAATGCGTTCCATGAATAGCATGTGCAAATTCATGAAATATTGGTTCTAAGAAAAAATCTGTTGTATATAATTTTTTACCATCCTGTACTTCTTCAACAAGAGTATCTATATTATCCCAAAACAAATTTCCACCTTCATGATTTTGCGAAACAAATTCATTAAAATAAATCGTTTTTTCAGGCGTCCCACCTTTATTACACATTTGGGTTGATATAAAATTTATAAAACCAATACTTTCTTTTTCTTCAAACGGATTTTTTGTAAAATCCTCAACAAAAATCCCTTTTGGCAAACCTAATTTAGCACCAAAGCGTTTATTAATCTCATTAATAATTTCAACAGATTTTAATGAACACCACGCTAACATCTTGTTGCCTTTAAAATCTGATTGAATTCCTTGTTTTTGTAGAGCTTCAGAAACTTTCGCAACATCTACAGAACGTATCTCGCTTCGCATCGCTGAAGTTAAACCTGCGCGAAAATTTGGGTTGATATATTGATTTTGAATTTCCATACCATTAATAAAACCTGTAAAAAATAAATTTGCTACCTAAAAAACAATTTTTATACAGTTTTTTCTAATGCTGTGTAAATTTCCGGTGCGATTTGACCGTTTTCTACATCCTCGTTAATAATTTCTAATGCATCATTTCTGCTTAAAGGTTCTTTATAACTGCGTTTTTCTCTCAATGCAGAATATTTGTCCGCAGTTGCCAAAATTTGTGCAGAAATATCATGCGTATAATCTTCACCTACACTCGGATAACCTGTTCCCTGCGGATTTTGGTGGTGATATTTTATCAAATTTAAAACATTCTGTTTAACGCCTTGTTGTTTCAAAAGCTCGTAACCCAACTCTGAATGCAAATCCATGATTTTCTTTTCTTCGTTTGTTAATTTGCCGTTTTTGTTTAAAATCTTTTCTGGAATCAAAGCTTTTCCATAATCATGAAGCATTGCAGCTTGTTGCAAATCCATCAGATTTACTTGCTCTTTCATATTTTGCGGAAGTGCCGAATACATTTTTGCAGCTGTAACACGCGTATCCATTAAATGTCCATTCTTTAAATCTTCAAGCTCCTTCATGTTAACTTTTAAAGGAATTTTATTCTCCCGCAAAATTTGCATAACTTGCGGATTGGATTTTGCAAGTTGAGTTATTGTATTTTTGTTCGCAAAATTATCATACAAAGGATTTGAATTAAACGAATCCTTACGTGGCGAAGTTACGTCAAAATAAGTATTTGGCGCGGTCGCTCTAAAACGAATTTGGGGGATATTAATGCTATTGAATATCGGATTAATATAATTCATTTTCTACCATACACACGATTAACAAGTGCAATTTTGCCACTTTGTTAAAACACTACACTTTATAATCATGTAAAGTATTTTCTTAATGAGAAATTGCTTCAAAGTCTAAGCTTATTTACATATTGTTACATTTGTTTTTCTAAATAGATTCTTGCACAAACGTGGTCAAAGATTTACAGTTAGTATATTTCAAGCAATTTGTATCAATTTTAATTTTTTCTTCTTGAAGCAATTACATTTTTCACTTAAGCAATACAGTATTATATTTCCAATTAACCTATTGCAATAAAATTTGCGTTTTGTTAGAATTAATTTAGCCAGAACTTAATAAAAATTTACTTTACATATCTTAACAAACCAAGATATTCTAGCAAGTTTTTTTTTGTGTGAGTGTTTGTATATATAGAACAATTAATGTGTGTAAGGAGTTATCTATGAAGATTAACGCGATAGGTACTGATTATTCTGCTTTAAGAGCAAGAAATGCAAAAAATGTAAAGTCAGAACAACCACAAGGTGTGAATATTCCAAATGGGATGTCGATGATATCATTCAGAAGCGGGAACCCCCGTCATATTGCTCACGTAGTAGCAGAAGAACCGTTGTTTGGATTTAATGGAGGTGGTGTTGGTACTGTTGTTAATGATTATAACTTTTTAGAAAAAGATGTTGATAAGATTGTAAAAATAATTCCAATGTACAATCAAGAAGTTACTTATAAAAAAAGCGTTGATAAAGCCGGTAATGTAACACAACCTTTGACACAAGATGTAAAAGTAAGATATATTCCAAATAATTTGCCGGAAGGACACCCATTTAAAGGGAAAGAAGGAACTCCGTTTATAACAGGTAAAGCGCTAAATAATGCGACTGATATACCAACTTTTCTAGAAAAAGAAAAGAATAATATTTTTCTTTTAGAAGAACTTCAATCTTCAAAAATGGATTGGGGATTTGAAAAAGATGTTCCTATCAAACTATTTAGAGCAAAAAAAGATGAACATCTTGCAAATGTTATGAATGGTAAAGGTATGTCAAAAGCATTACAAGATAAATTAGAATTTGTATTTACTTTTGTCGATTCTACAGCAAGCATGCCAAAACAATATGCCGGCGATAAGAGCTATGCTTCCGCTAGTGGTACAGAATTAGAAAAAAGATTCTCTTCTGGTTGGAAGGGTCAAGATTATGCAAAATTCGACAAAGCGTCTGTAGAACTTCTTCCTGCTTTAAAAGAAAAACTTGGCGTTGACCCTAAATATATTCTATGTTCAGATGGTCAAGCAATGTTTACAATGCACTATGCAGCTCAAAAGAATGCGGCGGGTGATTCATATTGGTTAGATAAATCATTAGGCGGTGTTGGGCACAACATGAACAGAGGTTACATCCAAGAAATGGGTGCTAGACAAGCTATTGTGAACTTAGGCGCAACAAAAGAAGAATTGACAAAACTTATTAATAGTAAAGAATATATTGATGCATTGAGAACTGGTAGCGAAGAACAATTTTTGCAAGAAACTGTTTTAAAGAATTTTTACAAAAAAAGTAGCGGTATGAATGCATTTTCAGTACCGGTTCACTATGCAACTGTTGGTTATTCTCCAATGTTAACAACTGTTTCAGAAGGTTATCACGATTCTATCATAACAAATAAATTAGTTTCACCATTATACGAGG
Organism: uncultured Candidatus Melainabacteria bacterium; assembly: GCA_934754735.1. Classification (GTDB taxonomy): domain Bacteria; phylum Cyanobacteriota; class Vampirovibrionia; order Gastranaerophilales; family Gastranaerophilaceae; genus CAG-196. Next base: position 16,251 of record CAKVJE010000009.1, on the reverse strand, counting down.
AACTAAAAAAACTTGATGAATTAGGTAGATTTAAAGGTTTGGTTAACCCATTAACAGACCCAAATGTTACACCATTTAAAGATACAATTCTGCAACCTGGTTACAAAAATGATGTAAAACTTAAACTTGCAGATGGAACTGAAACTGTAGTTAAGAAATTCCAAGTTTTTGATCCTAATAAAACAGATTTGAAATCTGTTAGAGAAATCAAAAGACAAAACAAAATTAACCTTTTAGAACGATTTGATAAAAAATTTATTGATGCGCAATCTTTTGATAGTACAAAAAATGAGTGGGGAAAAGCTAATACCGGCAGAATGGAAATAGTGACAGGCCTCCCAAGTAGAACTGCTAGTATTTATGGTGAAATTTCTAAAGAATATATTGATAAACTAAAAAAAGGTGAAGATGTAAAATTAATTATAAACTGGGCTCGTGGAGATTTCCAAAAAGGTATGGATACTGTAATCGATTCTTTTGAAAAATATGCAAAAAAAGATCCAGACGCGTTATTATTATTTGGTGGTGATATGACTAACGAGCCTCAAACTGTTGAAAAATTCAAATTGTTAGCAGAAAAACCAGCATTAAAAGGAAGAATGGTGTTAATGGATGGTTGGACTCCTGGTAAAGATTTTGCAATGGCTAGTGATGTTGCATTATTACCTTCAAGATTTGCGCCTTGTGAGCTAACAGATTTGGAAGCTAAAAAAGCATTATGTACACCAATTGTTCCAAATGTTCAAGGTATGGCTCAAAAGAATTTTGATCCTTCTATCGAAAAAGAGGCGGCTTTAATGGATGCATACAAAGGCAAACATGAATACTTTATGACAGAAGAGACTGCCTTGAGCGCAGCTAATGAAGATGCAAAAAAATCATTTGAAAAAGTAAAAAAATCTGTAATTGAAGAAATATCAAAAGAATACAAAGGTAAAATAAATGAAGATATTCCGGAGAAATTATTAAATGAAACTTTGGAAGGAAACGATAAATATCAAAAAGCTTTGAAAACCCTACGCGATTCTGTAATTTCTGATGAAATGGCAGAATGCTTGGAAAGAGCATTGATTACGGATAGAAATAATAAAAACGCAGAAACAATTTTAGCCAATCAAATAAAAGGTGATACCACTTGGTTGGGTAATGGTTGGATGAGTTCTACACACACATCTTCTGGTGAATTATACTCTAAATATCATTTTAAGAACCAAGGTAAAAATATTTCAGAAAAAGAATTGATTAAACTTGATTTCTCAGGATTAACAGAAGGTGGTAATGGTACAAAGGTAAATGGTGCCGGAATGAAACGTTGGTTTAAAGCTAACAAAAAAGCTGCCATGATTACAGCTGGAGCATTAGGCCTTGTTGGTTTAGGTTATGCTGGTTACAAATCCGGCTGGCTTTCACCAAGATTTGAAGAAGAAAAGAAAAACGGACATTTATCTTGTGTAGGATAAAATAAAAACGGTTGAATATAAGTTATTAAGTAAACTACCAGCTTCATTAACTGATGATATGTTTAACGAACGATATGAAACTTGGGTTAAAGAACGAGATTTAATTGCAATTGAAATCAAGGAAAGCAATAATATTAATAGAACAATCTACAAGAATATTGATTTAATTATTGACTTTTGCAACAGAATACCAGAACTTTATAAAACTCTAGTTTAGATAATAAACGCATAATGTTAAGAATGAATAAAAGAAAGTTATGACGAAAATGTTCGAACCCGAGAAAACCCTCATCATTCCCAATAAAAAAGCACCCGAAGGTGCTAATTCTAAAAATGGGGCGGATAGTGGGATTCGAACCCACGCATATCGGAACCACAATCCGAGGTCTTAACCACTTGACGATATCCGCCATGAATTCCAATAAGTTAAGTATATCAAATAAATATTTTTTAGCAAGTAAAAAAAATAAAGCTCCTTTTTATCAAGGAGCTTTATTTTAATTTTAAATAATTAGTTAATTCTTTGGAACATATAACCAATACCTCGAGCTGTCAAAATAAGCTCAGGATTGGTTGGGTCTGTTTCCAATTTAGAACGTAATCTTGAGATGTGAACATCAACTACACGAGTATCAATTCTGTGATCTGCCGGATAAGACCAAACATGTTGCAAAATTTCGTTTCTTGAATAAGCTTGACCAGAGTTATTAACTAGCAATTCCAACAAACTGAATTCCATGCCTGTAAGTCTGATTCTTTCATTCTTTCTATAAACTTGTCTTCTTGCTGTATCAATCTTAATAGCACCTGTTGTAATAATATTCTTTCCGCCTTTTGAAGAACCTGAAGCAGAAGAAGGTGCAGCAGATGAAGACGCAGGAATAATTACATCCTTGCTAATAGTTCTTCTAAGAACTGCTTTTACACGAGCTTCTAATTCTTTTGGGCTGAAAGGTTTAATAACGTAGTCATCAGCACCCAATTCTAAGCCTGTAATTCTTTCTGAAACATCGCCTAATGCTGTTAATATAATAATAGGAACATCTGATGTTCTGCGGATTTCTCTGGTTACACCGTAGCCATCCATTTTTGGCATCATAACGTCCAAAACTACTAAATCCGGATTGGTTTTGTTGAATACTTCAACAGCTTCTTCGCCGTCTTCAGCTGTTACAACATCATAACCAACCATCTTGAGACGAGTTTCTAAGATTCTTCTGATACTAGCTTCATCATCAGCTACTAAAATCTTTTGACGAGTTTCGCCTTCGCTCATCTCTTCTTGTAATTCTTCATTTTCTGCCATGCTACCACCTTTAAAACTTGTATTAACAAAAATTTGTAATTCTTAATATTTATACATATATCTTAATAGAATTTAAAGATTTTTGCAAGGGGGTAAAAGTGATATATGTACAATTTGTTTTGTAAAGAATAAAAAATATAAAAAATAGTATCAATTACTTAATACATTATCTTTCCTAACACAACGCGTTTTTCTGCGCCAGTGCAAGAAGGTAAATTGTTCGGAATATTATAATAATTGCAATAACCTAAAAGTGCGAATGCCATAACTTCTTTATAATTATTTGAAATTCCATAATCTTCGTGTGTTTTGAGTGCAATATGTTTTGGTAAATACTGTCTCAAAAACTTCATCATTGTTTTATTGTAAGCTCCGCCGCCACCGATTACAACCGTATCATATCTGTGATGTACAAATCTTTCATACGATTGTGCAATAGTTTTAGCGGTTAGAGCTGTCAATGTTGCAATAATATCTTTCGGATCGCTTGGCGCAATTTTCAAAATATTTTCTATATACTTATTAGAAAAATATTCGCGTCCGGTCGTTTTAGGCGGTTCTAAAAAGTAGTATTCATCTTGCAATAAACAATCCAACCAACTTTCACAAACATTGCCTTCAAACGCAATTTCGCCATCTTTATCGTATTTTTGATTAAAGAATTTTTGCATACAATAATCAATCATTATGTTTCCGCAGCCGTTATCAAATCCGTAAGTTTCACAATCATCAGAAATTACTGTCACGTTTGAAATTCCGCCGATATTTTGGATTAATGAATTTTTAAACCACTTGTCATCCGCAAAACAAACTAAAGGTGCGCCTTGACCGCCATATGCAATATCTTTTTCTCTAAAATTAGATATAACCATACAACCGGTTTCTTTTGCAATAACCGCGCTTTCGCCGATTTGCAAAGTACTTTTTAGAGAAATATCATCCAATTTTTCATCAAACGGATAATGATAAACTGTTTGTCCATGACTTGCGATTAAATCCGGTTTGCCAAATTGATGTATAAGCTCATTAGCCGCGCTTGCAAAACAATGACCGATAGCAAAATTTAGCTGGCATAACTCTTTAATTGAAATTTCACCACGAAAAGCTGAGAAGATTTTTTCTCGGATTTCCTTTGGATAAGGATAATTAATTCCTTTCAGTAATGATACTGACATATCAGGATAAACTTCACATAATCCTGCATCAATTGAATCACAAGATGTTCCAGACATCAAACCTATGATTTTTTTGGGTTCTTTTTCTTCCATAAGTTAAATTATATATCTAAATTTTTTGAGCTGCAATTGCTTTATAGAAACTGATATAATCAACCATGCAATCAAACTCTGTAGAATAAACTAATTTGTTTACAGTTAGCAGATTTTCTTCCATTTGGTTCAAGTCCAATTTCGCAATCACGCCTTGTTCAAATTTATCTTGAGAAAGTTTGAAGTCTTTTTGTTCAAGTTCTTGGATTTTCTTCTGCTTAGCAAGTTTTTCTTTATCCATATTAACTGAAACTAAAGAATCGTTAACCTCTTGCATAGAAGTCAAATTAACTTTTTCGTAGTTTTTCAAGCTTCTTTCATAAGCAATTTTCTTAGCTTTCAAATTAGCTTTAATTTTTCCGCCGGCAAACAACGGCTGCATAATTGAACCACCCAAGCCCCAAATCATTTGAGAAGTTGTAAACAAGCTTTCAAAGTGTTTTGCGTTGAATAAAACTCCACCGCCAAGACTTAAAGTCGGAAGCATTTCTTTTCTTGCAACCTTAACATCAATTCCTGCCTTTTCAAGCATCTTTTCTGCTTTCCTGTAATCAGGTCTTTGCATAATAACATCAGAACTTACATATTCAGGAATTGAGCCTGAAAAAGCTAATTTTCTATAATCAGTTCGTTTGTACTCTTCAATATTATTAGGACTATCACCAATTAAAACCGCTAATTGATGAAGAAGCTTTGTTCTTTCTTTTTTCAAATCTGTTAAATCAGCAACGCCTGAAATATACGCTTTGTTTGCTTTAACAAGATCAGAAGTTGAAATTATGCCTTCTGCATTACTTACAGACATAATTTCAAAAATTTCTTTTCTTAATTTTACAATATCTTCTTGCAAATCAATCATAGCGTCCATTTTAACGATATTTACGTAAACACTGCCGACTGCTGATACAATTGAAATATAAGCTGATTGTTCGTCCAAAATAGACGCTTCATAAAGCTTTCTTACAGCAGTTGTTTTGTTGTGGTTTTTACCAAACAAATCGAGTTCATAGTTGGCAACAATAGGAAGCGCAAATCCGCCTGAAGATGGGCCTATAAATTTGCCATATCCGGGGAAAAATCCTGCTTGAATAGTTGGAAGCTCTCCTGCTCTTTGCATTACAACATTTTGATAATATTCATCAATCGTCAAAGTTGCCATTTTTAAATCTTTATTATTTTCAACAGCTTTAACTATATAATCGTTCAAATACTCGTCATTAAACTGCGCCCACCAACCAAGATTAACATATTCATATTTATTTTTAATCGGTTTAACCTTATCAACCTTTTTCTTTTTGTTTTTATCTACAGACTGCTCTGCTCCTGCTTTTAAAACAGTTTTTTGCACTGCTAAAACAGGAACCGCATTGCCTACGGTTAATGACATTAATATAGCTAGTGATAATAACTTTTTCATATTTTATTCTCTTTCTGAAATTAAAGCTTTTGATTTATTACATAAGATAATAGCACAAATGTGTTGCAAATGCAACATGTTGTAAAAATAACATACTTCAAATAGAGGATTTGTTCAAATGGAAAATTTAAAATCCCCCCTCTTGATTTTTCAAAAAAAGAATGCTAATATTGATGTGTTGCAAATGCAACATGTTGCGAAAATAACATACTTCAAATAGAGGATTGAAATTTAAAGATGCAAGAACATTTTACTAATACAATATTTTATCAAATAGAATTAACTGCTAAATACTGTAAAATTTTAGGTTCACAGGTGTTTGATAAATATGGCACAGGAATAAGTTGCGAAGAATACTCAGTTTTGGACGTTCTCGCAAACAGCCCTAAAATGTGTCAAAGAGATTTAGCAAAGATTATTCTTAAAGACAGAGCTAATACCGGAAAACTTTTGGATTCTTTAGAAAAACGCGGTTATGTAACAAGAACGCTTTCAATAAAGAATAACCGTCCGGTAAAAATTGTTGAAATTACTGAAGAAGGGGTTAAAAAAGCAGAAGATGTTTTAGAAAAAATCAGACCACACTTTTTACGCGTTATGGAAAAAATTAATAATAGTGATGTCGCAAGAGTAAGTGATTTGTTAAAAGAATTAAGAGAAATTATGGATGAAACGTTGGAGATACAGATTTAGGAAACAAGTCAATAAGTGAATAGGTGAATGAGTGAATAAGTTCATTTTAGCTATTTTCTGTATTGAATTTTATTAGATATTGAATATATTTGTTTGGCTTTCAGCCCAACATATTTCATCAATCTTAACGCATATTATAAACAAGAAATTTAATACGAACTTATTCACCTATTCACTTATTGACTTATTCACTCAAAAACGAAAGGCAAAAAAATGAGCGACGAAAATAAAATAGAAGAAAAAGATTCAAAAAAATTACCTGTGAAAAAGAGATATTTTTTCACATTTCTAGCAATAGTAGCTGTTATTGTCGGCGGTTACTTTTTATATGATACATTAGGTTCTGAATCTACAGATGATGCGTATGTTGAAACAACTACAGTTTCTGTTTCACCAAAAGTTTCAGGACAAATTGTAAAAGTTCTTGTAAAGGATAATCAGCCTGTAAAAGCGGGACAAGTTGTTGCGGTTATTGATAAAATTGACTACCAAGTAAAATTAGACCAAGCAACAGCGGCTTATGAAAAGGCTTTGTTAAATCAACAAAACGCGCACGCAAATTTGAGCGCAGCTAATTCTGAAATCGAACTTGCAAAAAAGGATGTTGAAAGATACGAAAACCTTTATAAAGTCGGTGCTGTATCTAAACAAACGTTGGACAAAGCAAGGACAAATTTAGAGACAAAACAAGCAAAACAAACAACTGCTGATCAGTCAATTTTCTCTAAAAATCCTGCAAAAAGCGCAAAAGTTGCCGATGCCGATTTGAATGTATTGAAGGCTCAAAAACGCGCAGCAGAATTGGCTTTAGAATACACAGACATAAAAGCGCCAATCGACGGTACTGTTTCTAATAAAAAAGTTGAAGTTGGCATGATGGTTCAACCAGGAAGCCCGTTATTTGTAGTTGTTCCACACGATGTTTGGGTTGTAGCTAACTATAAAGAGACTCAACTTACAAAAATGAAAGTAGGAATGGATGTTGATGTTAAAATCGACACTTATCCTGACAAAGTTTTTAAATGCAAAATCGACAGTATTCAAAGGAGCTCAGGTGCTAAAGCAAGCTTGTTCCCACCTGAAAACGCAGTTGGTTCTTTCGTAAAAATCGTACAAAGAATTCCTGTAAAAATTGTGTTCACGAATAAAGAAGATTTGCAAGAATACTCTGTAATTCCTGGTATGTCAGTTGTACCTAAGGTTAAGATTAGAGAGTATTATAAAAACGTGAATAAGTAAATAGGTGAATGAGTAAATAAGTTCGTATTAAATATTTTCAATATTTAACTAGGTTTAATATAAGAAATAGCCAAAACGAACTTATTCACCTATTCACTCATTCACTTATCGACTTCAAAAAAAAATTAAACTATTTCAGTATTACGACTCTGCGGCTTTATGATAAATCATAAAGCCTTTCATTTTGTTTTTTTGCAAACTCTTGATTCTATATGATGCAAAAATTCTATTCTTCTTCCAAGCTCAAAACTGCCATAAACGCTTCTTGTGGAACTTCTACACGTCCAACAGCTTTCATACGCTTTTTGCCTCGTTTTTGTTTTTCCAAAAGCTTACGTTTACGAGAAATATCACCACCATAGCACTTATCCAAAACGCTTTTTCTTAACGCTTTGATGTTGGTTCTTGCAATTACTCTTCCGCCAATCGCCGCTTGAATTGGAACTTCAAACATTTGACGCGGAATAATGGTTTTCAATTTTTCTGTTAATTTTTGTCCGATATAAAATGCGCTATCTTCATGACAAATTACAGACAAAGCGTCAACAACTTCACCTGCAAGCATGATATCTAATTTAACAAGTTTTGAGCGTTTATAATCAACAAATTCGTAATCCAAGCTTGCGTAACCTTTCGAACGTGATTTTAATTGGTCATAAAAATCTGTGATAACTTCGCTCAAAGGCAGGTGATAAATTAAATCAACACGAACTTTGTCCAAATAATTCATGTTGATAAAAATACCACGTTTTGTTTGACACAAATCCATAAGTGTACCAACAAAATCGTTCGGCGTAATTATTGAAACTTTTACATAAGGTTCTTCAATAAAATCTCTTGTTTGCGCAGGAGGCAAGTTGGCAGGATTGTCAATTTCTATAACCTCACCGTTCGTTTTATGCACTTTGTAAACTACTGATGGTGCAGTTGTTACAATAGAAAGGTCATATTCTCTTTCCAATCTTTCCTGTGCAATTTCCATGTGAAGCATACCTAAGAAACCGCAACGGAAACCAAAACCTAACGCACTGGATGTTTCAGGCTCAAACGTAATTGAACTGTCCGAAAGCTTCAATTTTTCCAAAGCTTCTTTTAATTCGTGATAGTCTTCATTATCTACCGGATATAAACCTGAAAACACCATTGGCAAAGCTTCTTTGTAACCTGGAAGCGGTTCATTCGCAGGAGCTTCAACATGAGTAACTGTATCACCAACAAATCGCGTAATTTCTTTAATCGAACCGGCGAAATAACCTACATCACCGCAAATAAGTTCATCTACTTGAACTCTGTGCGGAGTAAGATACCCAAGTTCTGTAATTTCATATTCTTTGCCTGACGCCATAAATTTGACTTTGTCGCCCAATCTCATTTTGCCGTCCATAATTTTGAAGAAACAAAGAGTTCCTAAATATGGGTCATAAGCGCTATCAAAAACAAGTGCACGTAGAGGTTTTTCTGTTGTATCAACCGGAGGCGGAACAAATTTTACAATCGCTTCTAATACATCAGGAATACCTATACCCGTTTTCGCAGAAACAGGTATTGCCATAGATGTATCAATTCCTAAAATTTCTTCGATTTCTTCTTTAACTCTTTCAACATCAGCTGATGGAAGGTCGATTTTATTGATTACAGGGATGATTTCCAAATTCTGTTCAATTGCCATGTAAACATTTGCCAAAGTTTGCGCTTCAACACCTTGAGTTGCGTCAACAATGAGTAAAGCACCTTCACAAGCGGCAAGAGAACGTGAAACTTCGTACGAAAAGTCAACGTGCCCCGGAGTGTCAATCAAATTAAATATATATTTTTCACCGGTATTAGAAGTATAGTTCATTCGAGCGGCGTTAAGTTTGATTGTAATTCCGCGCTCACGCTCAATATCCATTGTATCAAGAAGTTGCGCTTGCATATCACGCTGCGCTATTGTTCCTGTCGCTTCTAATAATCTATCGGCTAAAGTTGACTTACCATGGTCAATATGTGCAATAATGCAAAAATTTCGTACGTTATCTCTGTGTTTCATAGTAGTTTTATTATATATGAAACATAAATTCGCGCAAAATTTTATAATAGGTAAATGCGTTTCACTCCCTCTCCTTTTTCATCCCCTCCCTTGACGCATCTCACATCGTCCCCTCTCCTATGGAGAGGGCTAGGGAGAGGGTATTATAAATATATTAACAATCACTCGTAAATCAAAATTTTTACGAAAAGCAAATAACACCCTCTCCCGCCTATCGGCACCCTCTCCATGTTGAATTGAAAAAGGAGAGGGTGCAATACGCGTTTATTTACCCTTTAATCAAATTTATCAATTTTTCCGCAGAATCCATATATCCGGCAGAAGTAATCAATTTACCGCTTGCGGTATCTGTAAATTGTTTTCTCAAAACATCTTCTAAAATAGGGTCAATATTTTTAGCTTGTTCTAAAACTGTTTTAATATCTTGTTCGTCCGGTGATTTTTGTAATGCCATACCAGACGCAAATTTTTTGCCGGACAAAACATCCTCACTTGAGCGGATATATTTTCCGCAGGCTGTTTTTACTGCGTCCAGAGTCTCCGGAGTTGCTTTTTCATCAAGATAAATTGTTATAGGGTCATGGCGCTCAAGCCAATTCAAATTAGTTTCAGGGGTTTTGTAATATCCTTTAACTTTACCGGATGCGAATAAATCGTCCAAAGATTTAATAAGTTTTTCGTCCGCTAAGGCGTTTACTGAAATCCTGTCTACACTTTTACCGCTTTTTCTGGTGATTGGCATTCTATAATGCCAGCCGTTTTGATTTTTAACTTTAATAGAAGATGTACCTTTTGCTGTTATTTCTTCAATATTTTTCGTAATAAGACTTGAAGTCGGATATTCGCCCAGCCTTAAATCTTTGTACAAAGCGTCAAGCAAATTCCCATACAATGTTTGTGTATCAAGCGAATTTATATTATCTTTGCTTTGTTTGAAAATTCCAACTCTTCTTGTATTGCCGTCTCTTTGCGCTTTAGCGATAACTTTTTCGTAAAGGTCGCCTAAAACTTTTTTGGCATTATCTTGTGGATTCGTGACGGATTTTGAAATTTGTTTAGTCTTGCCACCTAAAAATTTTTGAATATTGCTTCCCAGTTTGCCATTGCGTCCTAGAACTCCAAGAGTTATAACAGACGCTAAAGCTGTTGCGCCAATCATGTAAGTTGCAGCACGCTTTTTTGCCTCTTCTTGTTCGGGTGCTTTAGCTCCTTCTTCAGCAGAATTTTGAACCGGACTTGAGGCAAATGTCGTATTATATTGAGTCTGATATGTATTATTTACATGTAACATACAATTTCCCTACAGGTTTATTATATATAATAAGTTATAAAAAACTCAAAAATTGCCCTGTTGATAAAAATAGGTTAAGAATTGTTAATATTATTTAACAAACGAGTCATTAATAAAATTAAACAAATTTGTATGTGATTGCTGAACTCTAGCCTGTAGTTTAACTCTGGTCGTTAATTTGCTAGGTTTTGTTGCGTAAGATTTTTGTTTAATATTTGCGATTTTACGTAAATTTTGAGATGACAAAGCAAGATTATTGCTAATCATTCTTATTTCCTTTCAAATAAATGTATATTTCGGTGTGTTTCATTATTATAATACGTCAATATTTTTTGCCAAGAGATAAATTTAATTATTTAAGTTTCTTAATCCTTAATTTTCTTATTATTCATCTCATGTAAAGAATTTATAAAGCTTTTTTAGCGAGTGTAAAAGTTACACTCGCTAAATGCTTTTTCTTGTGCGGATTTTAGCTTAATTTATATACTCCATATCCCCTAAATCCTCATGTTGACTTGCGTTGACAATAATTTTAATTTGTGTTGCAATATTGTTATAGCCGTACTAAAAAAAGGAGATTCAAAATGACAACTAAGACTAAAAAGAACGTTGAATCTTTGGAAAAAAGCTTGGAAGCATCAAATGTTGTTGAAACACTTGACCAATTAGAAAGCTTAATTTCTAGAGTTCACAAAGCTCAAAGAATTTTCGCAACTTTCTCACAAGAAAAAGTTGACGCTATATTCAAAGCAGCAGCTACAGCAGCAGATAAGGCTCGTATTCCTCTTGCAAGAATGGCTGTTGAAGAAACCGGCATGGGTATTTTAGAAGATAAGATTATCAAAAACCACTTTGCTTCTGAATATATTTATAACAAACATAAACACGCTAAAACTTGCGGTATCATCAGAGAAGACAAAATCAACGGTACAAAAGTAGTTGCAGAACCTTTAGGCGTTTTAGCAGGTATCGTTCCTACTACAAACCCAACTTCAACTGCTATTTTCAAATCTTTAATTTCATTAAAGACTAGAAACGGTATCATCTTCTCACCACACCCAAGAGCTAAAAAATCAACAATCGCAGCTGCTAAAATCGTTTTAGATGCTGCTGTTAAAGCTGGTGCTCCAGAAGATATTATCGGTTGGATTGATGTTCCATCAATTGAACTTTCAAGCGCATTGATGAAACACCCTAACATTGATTGTATCTTAGCTACAGGCGGCCCTGGCATGGTTAAAGCTGCTTATTCATCAGGCAACCCTGCTTTAGGTGTTGGCCCTGGTAATACACCGGCTGTTATTGATGAAACTGCTGATATCAAAATGGCTGTTTCTTCAATTCTTATGTCAAAATCTTTCGATAACGGTATGATTTGTGCTTCTGAACAATCAGTAGTAGTTGTTGATAGCATTTATGAAGAAGTTAAAAAAGAATTCATTTACAGAGGTGCTTACCTTGTAAACGAAGGTCAACAACAAAAATTAGTAGACCTTCCTCTAATCGACCCTAAGAGAGGAACTGCTCATCCTGACGTAGTTGGTCAAAAACCTCACAGAATCGCTGAATTAGCAGGTTTTGGCAACGAAGTTCCGGAAGATGCTAAAATCTTGTTGGTTGAAAGACCTGAAGTTGATTGGGAAGATCCATTCTCAAGAGAAAAATTATCACCAGTTTTAACTCTTTACAGAGCTAGTGATTTTGAAGATGCTACTGAAAAAGCTTACCACTTAGTAAGCAAAGGTGGTGCAGGTCACACTTCAGTTCTTTACACAGACGAACGTAAAAAAGATAGAATCAACATGTTTGGCGAAAAAATGCCAACTTGTAGAGTTCTAATCAACTCTCCATCATCTCAAGGTGGTATTGGTGACTTGTTCAACTTCAGACTTGAACCATCACTAACTCTAGGCTGCGGTTCTTGGGGCGGAAACGCTGTTTCAGGTAACGTAGGCGTAGAAAACTTATTGAACTACAAAACCGTTGCTGAAAGGAGAGAAAATATGTTATGGTTCAAAGTTCCTTCTAAAGTTTACTTCAAGAGAGGCGCTACTGACTTAGCTCTTCGTGAATTAGAAGGTAAAAAACGTGCATTCATCGTAACTGATAGATTCTTATTCAACTCAGGTGCTGTTAATGCCATCACTAACGTTCTTGACGAAATCGGTATTGAACACGAAGTATTCTTTGATGTTAAACCGGATCCAACATTGTCAACAATCGACCAAGCTATGGCTATTATGAAACCATTTGAACCTGATGTAATCATTTCATTAGGTGGCGGTTCTCCAATGGACGCAGCTAAGATTATGTGGTTATTGTACGAACAACCTGATACAAACTTCGAAGATATCGCTATGAGATTTATGGATATCAGAAAGAGAATTTGCAGAATCCCTGAATTAGGCAAGAAAGCTACTATGGTTGCTATTCCTACAACATCAGGTACTGGTTCTGAAGTAACTCCATTCGCTATCATTACTGATGACGAAACTCACGTAAAATATGCAATCGCTGATTACGCTTTAACACCAAATATGGCAATCGTTGACCCTAACTTCGTTGATGGTATGCCAAAAGGTTTGACTTCAGCTTCTGGTATCGACGCATTAGTTCACGCATTTGAAGCTTATGTATCTTGTATGGCTACAAACTTTACAAATTCAAACGCTTTAGAAGCAACTAAGTTGGTATTCAGATACTTAGAACGTTCATACAAAGAAGGTGCTAATGATCCTATCGCTAGAGAAAAAATGCACTACGCTGCAACAATCGCTGGTATGGCATTTGCTAACTCTTTCTTAGGATTGTGCCACTCTATGGCTCACAAACTTGGTGCAATGTACCACGTTCCACACGGTGTAGCTAACGCATTGTTATTCAGACAAATCATCAAGTACAATGCTTCTGATGCTCCACACAAACAAGCAATCTTCCCTCAATACAAATTCCCTAATGCGAAAGCTAAATATGGTCAAATCGCTGATGAATTGGGCTTGGGCGGTAAGAATGATGATGAAAAGGTTGAATTGTTAATCAAGGCAGTTGATGAATTGATGGATAAGATTGACCTTCCTAAGTCAATTAAAGACTTCGGCGTAGATGAAAAAACATTCATGGATAACTTGGATGAACTTGTTGAATTGGCATTCGATGACCAATGCACAGGCGCTAACCCTGCTTATCCATTGATGTCTGATATCAAACAAATCTACATCGACGGTTATTATGGTAATGTTTAATTAAGACTTAAACGATAATTAGAAGGTGCGCTCTTCTCGAGCGCACCTTTTTTTATTGAATTTTTGTGGCAGTGGGAATAGCTTCTGCTTTTCCCACACTACTTTGTTTTAACTTGAACTGCTAACTAAAATGAAGCTTTTGGCGGAAGTATATCTGCATCAAAAATCCAAGTGTTATCCTTAAAATCAACATTTTTTATTTTTAATCGACAAGGATGAACCAATAATTCAGCTTCTGTTTCATTGCTAAAACACTTAAAAGGTTCAATATATAGATATTTAACTCCTTCTTTGAGTTCTAAATTCCATTTTATATTTTTGTGTGCAAATTCATGAGGTTTTATTGCCGTTGATAAAAATGTATTGCGTTCGATTTCTGGTTTGCATTTATTAAAGTATTCCAAAAGTTTAGTTCTCGTTGAAATATCTGATTTAGCATTAAACATTAAATTTTCAACACTTTCACCATTTAGTTTCATAGTGTCAAAAAAATGGATATCATCATCTCGCCAAAGTGGAATTGCGCTATCTTTTGATGTCGCAGTAATGCTAACTTTTTTCAAATTGCTAATAAGTGATTTAATTTCATTTTCGTCAGAATATTTATTTATAATTTCTAATACAAAAGTTCTTAAATTGGAAGCTAACAGGCGTGGCGAAATAAAAATATCACCCATAATAGGCTTTGTTTGTGAATCAATAAATTTTGCCTCAATGGGCTCTATATTTTGCCTAATTATTGATTTATCAATCAAAGACTTTAATTTTAATATTTGCTTATTATATTCGTCCATCGGCATTTGATTGTTATCAAGCTTGTTTATAATGTCTTTACACAATTCGTTTACTAATGGTAAAAAGTTTATTTGCTTAGCGTACCCGTCTCTTGCATATTTTATGATTGTGTTAATAATACTGCCTTTATCGTCACTATTATTAATCTTAATAAAAGATGATATTATTGCATCCCAAGTCTCAGGATTAAAATTTTTCATTTGAGACGGCAAATACATTGTATTATTTACAAAGTAAGATAATTTTTCGGGATTTTTAGTCCAGAAGTTAAGATACTTGCCGTTGTTTAAATTCGCAAAATGTGTTATTAACCCTAGTTTTTCATCTTCTGAAAATGTTTTAAATTGCTCTCTATAGGTTTTAAAATCATAGACTGTTTCATCAGGATTTGGATTTTTCCCTACAAAATATTCGTTAATATCTTTTTGAAAGCTTTTAACAAATTCTTCACTTATATTATCTCCATATTCTGCTTTAATTATTTCAATATTTTTTGTTTTTTCTTTCGCGGATAATATGAGCCTTTTTATACGGTCAACAGTTGTAAAAATTTGATTTGGAAATGTTGAATTAGTAATTGCTTTTGACTTGTTTTGTAAACTTGCAAAAGTAGGGACAGTTTTGTTTTGCGTTGTCTTAATATTTTGAGAAAGTCGATTGCAGGTGTAATTTCTATAGTAGTCTGTTGATATATGCATTGAAACCTCCTATAGTTATAAATCATATAAAAATTTTTTTTGTTATTTTATATATTCAAGGTGCGGGAAGTAGGTAGGGTTGGATAATTTTTATCCAATACGACAAATGCATAAACGTTAATGGTGCAAAAAATTGCACCCTACAATTGACTACAACTTGTTTGAGTTTTAGTTATAATATCTTCTTACCATTTTGAAATAAACTTACAATTTTTCCAGAAAGATCCCTAATTGATAGTCTTTCATAATTACATTTAGCATTTGTTTTTGAAATAAAAACTTCTTTTATATACGAAAAAGAATTTTTCATTTCTTTTGTTATTGTTCGAATATATTCTTGTGACCTACTCTTATAATATTCTTCCATTTTATTACTGAAATATGTGAACTCTTGCATATCAAGTAATTGTCCATTTGAGTCATAATGTTTAACATTTAATATCTTATCGGTTTTTAAATCCCATTCTTTAGACGTCAAAAGTTGATTATTATTTGAATACTCTTTAGAATACCTTACTCGACCAGTAACACCATTTTCAATTCGATTACCAAATGTTATATTATATAATTTCATACAAATATTATATTCCGGATAAACTAATACGTACAGCAAATAGGGTGCCGCTTACGCTATTCCCACGCTACGTTCTAGTGTGACGTCATTTTGAGGTGCGATTAGTTTGTAGGTCGTGTTGGACAATTGACATCCAACACGACATTAATATTCAATATTGCGCATTCGGAGAAAAACTGTTATAATATCCGTAGAATATTCGGAGTTTAGCATGATGTATATCTATCAAAATCCAGACT
>CAKVJE010000008.1 GCA_934754735.1 uncultured Candidatus Melainabacteria bacterium | reverse complement strand
AAATATGTTGTTTTCCATTTTTTGAATATTCATATCCATAACAAATTTTCTCCATTGGTTTAAACCTTAATTCTACATCTTTAAGTCCCATTTGGTTTAAAGCTGATTTTGCAACACGTTGGGGATTTGATTGAACTCTACAATGCAAATATTTATCATAATCAAGATGTTGAGTATTCATGTCCCAACCAACAGAAGAAGAATAGTTTTCTACTTTACCTGTTTTATCTTCATAATATGAAATTCTAGAATAAAAACTCTTTTTATTTCCACAATTTTCAATTTTTGTTGTTTCTGCACTAAAAGCATTTCCCATTCCTTGTGGCATTGTTTCATACGTTGTTTTAATTGCTCCTTTATCATATTTTGATTTTGGGTATAATATTACATCAACTTCTTTGTAATGTGTCTCATTGCCATTACAAAAAGAAGTTATTTGGCGTCTATTATGAGTCGGAGTTTCTGCAATATCAAAACGAAGTTTATATCTTGAAGGTAAAAAACTTTTTTTATTTTGTAACACAACTTCGCCATAGTTATAGTTTGTTACCTTTGTTACAGTATTGTCAAAGCCAATCTTTATACGTTGTAATAAATTGCCACTTTCGTCTTTTAAGGATAATATTTTATTTTCATAAATATTTTCAAAACTAGAAGGCCTTTTATGTTTATATTGAATAACAACTTCGTCAAAACTTTTAGCTTTTTCGAAAATCGAAACACCTTTTGGTAATGAAATTTCAGCATCTTGTAAATACTTTTGCAAATTTTCTGCCGGTAATGTTTGTTTTCTTGCTAATCTAAACCCTTTTTCAGTAAAAGGTTTTGCACAATCTAATATTCTACCAACTGCAACCATAATCTTTTCCTATTAACCTAACCTTATATATATAAAGTTTACTAAGGAATAAAAATTGACCTTATATTCTTTGTATCTTAACAAATATTAACATTATTAAATTACAACTAGCGTCGTGTGCTTGTTTAATCATTTAAATTTATATATAATATAAACGAAGAGCAGAGAAGCTAAACACTTCACTAAATACATAACAAATGAGGATAGTATGAACATAAACACTAATTACGAAAATCTTGAACAAAGCTACTTATTTTCTACAATTGCAAAAAAAGTAAACGAATTTGTTGCAAATAACCCTGATAAAAAAGTTATTAAATTAGGTATTGGCGATGTTACTTTGCCATTATGTAAAGCTGTTGTAAAAGCATTGCATAGCGCAGTTGACGAAATGGGAGTTCAAGCAACTTTTAGAGGATATGGGCCTGAACAAGGTTATGATTTTTTACGTGAAGCTGTTCAAAAATATTACAAATCTCATAATGTCGAACTAGATTTGGACGAAATCTTTATTTCTGACGGTGCAAAAAGTGATTTAGGAAACATTTTGGATTTATTTGCAAAAGAAAATACCGTTCTCGTACCAGACCCTGTTTATCCTGTTTACGTTGACACAAACGTTATGGCTGGCAGAAAAGTTGTTTTTGTTGACGCAAATGGTGAAAACAAGTTCTTACCGCTACCGGACAAAAATGTAAAAGCTGATATTATTTATATTTGCTCACCTAACAACCCAACCGGTGCGGTTTACAATAAAGAACAATTGCAAGCTTGGGTTGATTACGCTAAATCAATGAACGCGATAATTTTATTTGACTCCGCTTACGAATGCTTTATTTCAGATTCTGAATTACCAAGAAGCATTTATGAAATTGAAGGCGCAAAAGATTGTGCAATAGAATTCTGTTCACTTTCAAAAACTGCCGGATTTACCGGTACAAGATGCGGTTATACAATCGTTCCTAAGAATTTAGGTAAACTAAACAAAATGTGGTTAAGACGCCAAACAACAAAATTCAATGGGGTGCCTTATATCGTACAAAGAGCCGCTGAAGCAGTCTTTTCCGAAGAAGGTCAAAAAGAAATTAAAGAAAATATTGATTATTACAAAGAAAATGCAAAGATGATTTCCGACACATTAAAAAAATGCGAAATCTGGCATGTTGGCGGAAAACATTCACCATACATCTGGTTAAAATGCCCTAACAACATGAAATCTTGGGAATTCTTTGATTATTTACTAGAAAATGCACAAATAGTAGGAACTCCCGGTGCCGGTTTCGGGAAAAACGGCGAAAGCTACTTCCGTTTAACATCGTTTGGCTCTTATGAAAATACCGTAGAAGCAATGAAAAGATTTGAAAAATTGTTCGGATAAAAGAGGATAAATATGAGTAGATTAAAAGAACGTATTGAAAAAGATTTTCATGAATAAATTTGGACTCCCGGAAAGAACTATAAACGAGTTAATTGCATACTTTCAATCTAGGCCAAATATAGAAAAAGTTTGCATATATGGCTCTCGCGCAAAAGGTACATACCGCAATGACTCAGACATTGATTTTGCAATTTGGTTAACTGATGAAAACGACAATATTGCACGCATTGCAGGAGAGCTAGATGAACTACCTACACCATATAAATACGATATTATAAATTACAAAACCTTGACTCATAAAGGCATGAAAAATAGCATTGATAACGATGGAATGTTATTTTTTCAACAAACAACATCCTAAAATTTACTATTTTTTACCCGCTTTTGCAGCTTTTTCAGCTTTTTCAGCTTCGCGCTCTGCACGTTGTTGAATTTTAGCAATATTATTGAAGTCAAAATCTAATGAAGAAATACCATATCGTCGTTCAATATCTTCCGGGAATAATCTATAAGGTATTGGCAAGAATTGTTCTTGAACTTTCTTTGTAGAATAAGGCATGTCTGCTTTTGTTCTTTGGTATAAGAATACTTCACTGCGATATTTATTAAACAATTCTCTTGCATTCTGCACTATATCTTGCGCATTAGGTTCTTTTTCAAAGAATTTACCGGTTTTATCTAACGGAGCGAACAATTGTTTAAATTCGTCTGAACTTATGCTTGGATTCTTACCATCCATAATTTTATAAACTGCATCATCTATATGTTTTGCTTTATTTGTATTATTACCCAATACTTGTAATTCGAATGTAACAGCATTCTTACCAGGAATTCTAAATAAATAGTGAATAGCACAGTAATTCGCATTTGTAAAATCATTATCAAGTTTTGTTGCAACCTTAGCTTTATTACCACCTTTTTTCCAAACGGTATTTTGAATATTAGCCATTTTCTTTAGCATATTAATTGACGCATAATCATATTTAGAAGCTTCTGTTTCCGGAAATCCTTTTACCACCACCGGACGTTTATTTTCAATTTCTAATAGCTCAATAACACCGGATTTTATCATAGGAATGAAACGACCTAATACACTATCGACTGTATTCTTATTAGAATCTCTTAAAACAATTTTTGCCCCAATCAAATCCGTCATATTTTCAATAATTTCATTAGAATTTACCCATTGTCTGCTACCGGTTTTTTCGGCTATCGAATTTACCGATTTAAGTCTGCGTCCGATTTCTAGAATTGGGCCCTCTGGATCTTTTGGAGTCGCTACTAAATCTCCGAATGTATTATCTATTAAATCAAATACACGTCTTGCTCTTGGTTCTAACTTCTTTCTAATTTTCATCGCTGTAGCTTTATTAATTTCCCAAGTTTTGTCAGCAAGTTTTGGAGTCCCTCTAAAAGAAACAGTATCACGTTTTAACGGAGAGGACATTTTTAAGCCAAAATTCGTTGAGATTGCACTATTAGTATTTTGATTATTATTAACTGCAAACTTTGGAATAAAATTAGAAATTTGTTGGATGTTCATAAACTAATTACCTTTCGTCAGAGAGTATAAAACTTGTGAAAGTTTTAATTTGCCTTTTTTGCACATAATATTACAAAATATTAAGAAAAGATAATCTCTTTTCATTATATCTAAACATTTGTCAATTTTTCTTTTTCTTCTATATTCAATGTAAAAGATTCTTTTTCTGAAGGAAACAATTCGTTTTTCACTTCTACTATATATTCTTCTACTGCATTTAAAACCATATCATGCAAGTTTGCGTACTTTTTAACAAATTTAGGAGCAAAATCTGTAAACTTACCTAAAATATCATCTGTAACGACAATTTGACCGGAGCAGTATTTACCCGCACCGATTCCTATTGTTGGAATAGTTAAATTTTCAGTTATATATTTTGCGCTATCTTCCGGTATTAATTCTAAAACGACAGCAAAACATCCTGCTTCTTCAAGTTTTTTAGCACTTTTTAAAATTTCTTCTATTTTCTCTGAAGTTTTACCTTGAATTTTATGACCACCAATAGTATTCATAAGTTGTGGTGTAAATCCTAAATGACCTAAAACAGGAATGCCTGATTCTACGCATCTTTTTATTAATGATAAAATGTGTTCATTACAACCTTCTAATTTAACACCTGATGCGCCGGCTTTAATCATTTTAGAAGCGTTTTCTAAACCTTGTGCAACAGATAAATTGTAACTCATAAATGGCATGTCGCCGATAATAAATGAGTTTTTAGCACCACGCGCAACAGCTTTTACAAAAATCAACATTTCATCAATCGTAATATTGTATGTATTTTCATAACCCAATGCTACCATTGCAAGTGAATCTCCAACAAGAATTCCATCTATATCAGCTTGTTCCAAAACCTGCGCTGTCGAATAATCATAAGCCGTTAGCATTGTGATTTTTTCATTATTATTTTTTAATCTTTTAAATGTGTTTACAGTTTTCATAATAAAACCTTTTGAGACCTTTTTGGAATAACATTCCAACTTGTTTTATCTTTTAATAGTTCTTCTATACCAATAATAAACAGCTCTTGCAACTCTATGTGAACTGTGCCTTACAAGTCCTTGCTTATTCTCTTGAAGCAATTTCTGTGAAACAACTTCAATTCCGATTGGTGCAATATTTTCCATATCCAATCGAACAGGAATTGAACCGCTCTTTGCGTAACCTTCTGAGATATTATCCGGCAAGCTATCGTTTACAAGTACTGCATCAATAATTTTCTTACCGCCCGCATGACTAATCAAAGCATTTACGTGGCTTGCAACAGAGTAGTTGTCAGTTTCACCAGGTTGAGTCATGATATTACATACATAAATCTTTTTAGCAGTTGATTTAGTTATTGCTTCCACAATTCCATCTACTAGAAGATTTGGAATAACACTCGTATACAAACTTCCTGGTCCAAGAATAATTAAATCGGCCTCTTTAATCGCTGTTATAGCTTCCGGCAATGCTTTGCAATGTTCAGGTTCTGTAAATAAACGTTTAATTTTTCCATGAGCCTCAGGAATATTTGATTCACCGTGAACGATTTTTCCGTCTTCAAAAACAGCTGCAAGTTTCATATCATCTAAAGTCGCAGGTAAAACAACACCTCTAATATTTAATACATTTGAAGATTCTTTTACCGCTCTAACCATATCACCGGTAATTGCACAAAGTGCGGTTAAGAATAAGTTACCGAAACTGTGACCTTCCAAGCCTTCGCCGTTTTTGAAACGATATTGAAAAAGTTCCGTAATCATATCTTCATCATCCGCCAAAGCCGCTATACAATTTCTAATATCTCCAGGTGGCAAAATACCCATTTCTTCTCTTAATCGACCTGAGCTTCCGCCGTCATCACCAACTGTAACGATAGCGGTAACATTGTTTGTATATTTTTTTATTCCGCGAAGAAGCATTGAAAGGCCTGTACCGCCACCTATAGCAACAATTTTTGCACCTTTATTCAACATTCTTCTTCTGTATAATTTTTCTAAAACTGAGCTGTTACCTTTAGAGGAATCCATATCCATGATAGAAAGCGTTGTTTTTTGCCATCCCTTGAAGAATATTGCACCGCCAATAAGTATAAATATTGCTGCTAATACATTTGAAGGCAAAACTAAAGCTGCTTTTCTGATTAATTCTAAGGTTAAATAAATCGGTCTAACGTTTGCTAAAACCATAAATCCAAGCACAATCATAATTGAGCCTAAGAAAATTAAAAGAAACCATCTTTTAACTTCCAACCCAGGTAAAAGCCAGCCTGCGTCCTTTTTTAAATCAACATTTTCTTTAAAATTAAAAGCCATAATTAATCCACCCATCCTGAAGCTTTAGCGTTAATGTAGTTAACAGGTGCAGGAGTGATAAGATTTCTTGCCTGTTGGATTAACTCTAAAGAATTTTTGTATTTATTTGAAAAATGTATTGTATCAACTTCCGCAAAGCTCAAACCGCCTAAATTGTTGCGAATTTGAGAAGTGTGAAGCAAGTGTTGGAAACGTTTGATTAGTTCATAGTTATTAGTATTATCTGGAACTGAATAGTCAATCGTCAAATCTGCATTATAAGTTTTTTCAAGACTTAATTCTTGAGCAACTTGAATATTTACATAGTCCCCGACTTTTGTTGTAATATCACCAACCGGCGCAATATAAACAAGCCAATCAGAACATTTTTTAATAGCTTTAGCAATATTTGTGGAGAAAGTAAAATCTTCGCCTGCCATTTTGTACATAGCACCGTGAGGACGAACGTGTTCTATGCTTAAGCCGTAAGCTTTTGCAAAAGACATAATCGCACCAACTTGGTACACTACAAGAGCTTCAAGTTCATCTTCCTTAAGTTCTACAGGTCTGTAACCAAAACCTTGAATATCGTTAAAACCTATGTGCGCACCGATTGCAACATTTTTTTCTTTAGCTTTAAGCATAGCTTCTTTGATAGTTACAGGGTCGCCGGCATGAAAACCGCAAGAAATATTTACTGAGCTTACATAATCCAAAAGCTCATATTCTTGAATGTTTTTGTAAATACCGTAAGCTTGCGCCAAATCACAATTAAAATCTATGTTTTTGATTGGTTTTCTTTCAATAACTTCTTGCATTCTTATCTCCCCTAAAACTACTTTATTATTATACAATAAAAATATTTTGCAATAGTTCGAAAATTCCTACTTGAAAAAATCTAAAAAAAACACTATTATAACTATATTATGGAACAATTTGTAATTACATTCGATGAGATTCGAGCTTTATTAGTAGAACAACAGTATGCTGAAAGTGATATAGAAGAATTAGAAAAAGCGTTTGAGTTTGCAAAAAAACTTCACGCCGGTCAATACAGGGTTTCAGAAGAACCTTACATTATTCACCCAATGGAAGTTGTAAAAATCTTAATAGGTTTAAGAGCTGATAAACACACTCTTATGGCAGGTTTCTTGCATGATATTCTGGAAGATACAGATACTAAGCCGGAAGAAATTAAAGAACTTTTTGGAGAAGATGTACTTAATCTTGTTCAAGGTGTAACAAAATTAGGTAAATTGCAGTTTAAATCAACAGAAGAACGTCAGGCAGAAAACTTTAGGCGTATGTTTATTGCAATGGCAAGTGATGTTAGAATTATTTTACTGAAACTTGCTGACAGACTGCATAACATGCGAACATTAAATTATATGACGCCTGTTAAACAACAGAGAATAGCGCAAGAAACTTTAGATATTTTTGCACCGCTTGCAAACCGTTTAGGGGTTGGTAAGATTAAAGCTGAGCTTGAAGATTTATCGCTAAAATATCTTCATCCCGATAAATACTATGAAATTGCTCAACTTGTTTCTCAAAAAAAAGCTGAGCGCGAAATGACTGTTAAACTTTTGATAGATAAGATTTCAAAAGATGTTAAAGCAAGCGGAATTAATGCGCAAATCACAGGGCGCGCAAAACACTATTATAGTATTTACAACAAAATGCGCCGTTTAAATGTAGCTTTTCACGATTTATACGACATTACAGCTGTTCGTGTAATCGTTGATACAGAAAAAGAGTGTTACGAAGTTCTTGGGCTTATTCACTCGCAATTTAAACCAATTCCGGGGCGTTTCAAAGACTATATTGCGATGCCAAAAGGTAACATGTACCAGTCCTTGCACACATCCGTAATCGGCCCTCGTCAAAAACCTTTGGAAGTTCAAATCAGAACTTGGGAAATGCACGAAATCGCTGAATATGGTATTGCTGCGCATTGGCGCTACAAAGAAAAAGGTTCTAAAAAAGCCGATTCGGCTACTGATATCAAATTCTCTTGGATGAGAAAATTAGTAGAATACAATAAAGATACGACTAATGCGGAAGATTACGTAAACTCTGTAAAGTTGGATTTATTTTCTGACCAAGTTTTTGCTTTCACTCCGGGAGGTGATGTAATCGACCTTCCACAAGGTGCAACACCTGTTGACTTTGCATATCGTATTCACTCGGATGTCGGTCATAAAACTGTTGGTGCTTTGATTAACGGACGTATCGCGCAACTTGACACAAAATTAAAAAACGGTGATATTATTGAAATCATGACTTCTAAAGTTGCAGCACCGCGTCTTGACTGGTTAAACTTTGTTGTAACAAAACAAGCTGCTTCAAAAATTCGTCAATGGTACAAGAAAAATAAACGTGAAGACCATATTGACATTGGTAAAGCTAACCTTGAGCACGAACTTACAAAAACAGTTTTTGATGAATACGTAAAAAACGGCGAATTTGATAAAGTTGCAAAACAAATGAACTACGTAAGCGCAGACGATTTGTTTGCAGCTTTGGGTTATGGTGAAACAACGGTTAATAAAATCGTCAATCGCCTAAGAAAGCCTCAAAAACAGGAAACAACAGTTCAACACAAACCAAGAAAAGCTTCTGAAAAAGATATTATTGGTTTGGAAGGTCTTTTATATTCGTTTGCAAGATGTTGTTCACCAATTCCGGGTGAACCAATTGTCGGTGTTGTAACTCGTTCAAAAGGCGTTACAGTCCATCGTTTAGATTGCAAAACTCTTGAAAACATTCCTGTTGAAAGACTTTTGGATATCCATTGGTCAGGAAATAATGTTAATAAAACTTATAGCACTACTATCAGAATTGAAACTGCTGAAAAAATGGGCTTGCTAAAAGACGTTATCGGAATTGTTTCGGATAACAATACAAATATCACTTCCGCTAATGTTAAGTCTAAAGGCAAAGTCGGAATTATTGAACTCGGAATTGAATTAGATAATATTGATACTTTAAGAAAAGTTATGACAGCAATTCAATCAATGCCTGATGTTTATAGCGTAAAACGTATCCAGACATCTTATAGCGCTTCTCCTCAACAGTTTACCAAAAAGACTGTTAAAAGAGCAAAAAAGAAACCTACGAAATAAAAACTTCGTTAATGCTATCTAAAGATATCAATTATAATGAATTAAAATATTCTAAAACAGTGGACTTAAATTTCGGATCTCCAGTATTAGTTACTTTTGCTTTCGTCATATAGTCAATGAAGCCATTGCATTTTTCATCAGAAATATTTTTATCTAATGTTATCGTCAAACAATCCCAATCATGCTTTACCGGTATTAACAATGCTGTAACGTCTTTTGTTTCATTATTCTCCGAAATTTTATCATGAACAACGGTAAATTTTTTACCGTTTTTTAAAAATTCTCTTAAATAATCTTTAACTTCACGTTGATTCTCTTTATCCTGCACACGCTCTGGTTCAACCATATTAATATCACTCAACTTCAAATTATAGGAAGACTGTTGCTTTGTAACCGGTGCTTTTACTTGCTCAACTGACATATTTTTATTTTGTTCATTTAAACAATTTACAATTATAGCTTTTATTTTAGGATTTGCCATAAATTCTTTTGGAGAAGTAGAATTTACAAAATAACGAATTTTGCCTGATGGTAATTTTTGTTGGGCAATAATTCCTGCCTCTTCCATTTCGTGTACTAATTTTCCAGCAACATCGGCACTTATATCAGCATTAAGTTGCATCGTCATGTTATCACCAGAACGCAATCCAGGCGTATTTGGATGTAATCTAAACATAAGAATCGTATTAGTCTTACCTTTAATCTTAACTTTTTGCATTATTGGTAATGTAAAATTAGCATTATCAGGTAAATATATTCTATAATCGTTTACGTCAGAAGTATTATTCTTAACATTACTATGCCCACATAAAGTGACGCCAAAATTAACATCAGAATCATTTATTATACGTTTAGATGCACTATTGCTCATATTTATAGCTGCGACAGCCGATGCAGCGGCAGCAGTAAGCCCCGTAATACCGGCCTTTGCAAAATCTTCTTTACCTTTAAATGTTGATTGAGACAAATTATTATTTTGCGGATTTATATAAACCGAATTGGAGATATTTATTTTACTTACATTCATTACAATTTCCTCCAAACATAGAAAAACAAAAAAAGAAAAATTATTGACCAATTATTAAGAAAAATTTACAAATAATAGAGGCGCGAACTTCGTTCGCGCCTCTATTAATATTTATCAAACTAACTACTGCCTGATATTAACATTTCTAGTGGCAAAGTGCTAATAGAACACCTGCTGCTACGGCTGAGCCGATTACACCAGAAACGTTTGGCCCCATTGCGTGCATTAACAAGAAGTTTTGAGGGTTAGCTTCAAGACCAACTTTGTTTGATACACGAGCTGCCATTGGAACTGCTGAAACACCAGCTGAACCAATAAGTGGGTTGATTTTTTCTTTTGAACATAGGTTCATTAATTTAGCCATCAATACACCAGCTGCAGTTGCAAGTGAGAATGCAATTACACCTAGTAATAAGATGAATAAGGTTTGAACTGTTAAGAATTGGCTTGCTGATAATTTTGAACCAACTGATAAGCCTAAGAATATTGTAACGATATTGATTAGGGCATTTTGCATCGTGTCAGACAATCTTTCAACAACACCGCATTCTTTACATAAGTTACCGAAACATAATGCACCTAAAAGAGGGCAAGCGCTTGGAAGTAAGATTACGCAAAGAAGTAGAATCATTAGAGGGAATACAATTTTTTCTCTCTTTGAAACATCTCTTAACTGAGTCATTTGGATTTTACGTTCAGCTTCTGTTGTGAACAACTTCATTATAGGAGGCTGAATAACAGGAACTAAAGCCATATAAGAGTATGCTGCAACTGCGATAGGTCCAAGCAAGTTTTCAGCCAATTTAGTTGTTACATAAATTGAAGTAGGACCGTCAGCACCACCGATAATACCGATAGATGCAGCTTCCGGCATTGAAAAACCGAACAAGCAGTATGCCATCAACAAAGCACCAAAGATACCGAATTGAGCAGCACCACCTAATAGAGCTGTTTTAGGGTTAGCAATCAAAGGACCGAAGTCAGTCATAGCACCTACACCCATGAAAATAATCAATGGGAACAAGCCTTTGTGAATACCGGCTTCGAAAATAATACCTAAGAAACCGTTTGGCCCTGCAATTTCTTCACCTAACGGCATTGGAATATTTGATAATAAACCGCCGAATGCAATAGGAACAAGAAGCAATGGTTCAAATTGTTTCTTAATACCAAGCCATAACAAGAACAAGCAGATTAAAATCATAATCCATTGTCCGTGCATGTGCAAGATTTGTTCAAAACCTTGCAAGTTTGGGTCAGCAACGGCGTTTTGTGCAGAATGCACAAAACCCATTATACCAGTTGAGTCCCAAAGAGTATGTAAACCGTCAGCAATATTCATAACTATTTACCTCCCCTTATTAACCCAAAGTTACCAATGCTTGACCGCTTACAACTTTGTCGCCTTGAGCAACCAAGATTGATTGAACAGTACCGGCTTTTGGTGATTTGATTTCAGTTTCCATTTTCATAGCTTCAACTACTAGCAATACATCGCCTTCAGCTACTTCATCGCCTTCTGAAACTTCAATTCTTAATACGTTACCCGGTAAACCTGCTTTAACTTCTTCACCATCACCTGATGATGCAGCTTTTGTTTCAATACCGGCTTTTACATTAACATCATAAGATTTTCCGTTAACAGTTGCTTTATCACCTTCAAGTTTAACAGCGTAGTTTTTGCCGTTAACTTTAACAGTGTATTCGCCTGTTGAAGATGCTTGAGCGGCAGGTGCAGCTTCTTTATTAGCAGTTTTATTAACTGAAACTTTACCTTTACCAAGCAAGAATTCAATACCTTTATCTACGTTGCCGTCTTTGCAAGCTGCAGAAATGAAGATATTTTCATCAGTTGTAGGAAGTCCTGCTTCTTCAAGTCTTTTCTTAGCTGCTTCGATACCTTTTTCAGGATCTTTTTCGTTAATATCAACAACTTTTTCAGTTGTAGGTTCCATACCAACTTTTTCTTGAGCCCATTTAACTAATTCAGGATCTGGTTCGCAAGGAGTTTTACCGAAGTAACCAAGAAGCATTTTTGCATAACCAGGGTTAGCTTGTTGCCAAGGCTCTGGAGTAATTGCGTTCAAGAATGATTGTTGAGCATAGAATTGTGAAACAGGAGTTACAGATGTAGCAAAACCGCCTCTTTCAACAACTTCTTTCATGTTAGCAATAAGTTTAGGGAACTTATCTAACATACCCATATCTTTTAATTGGTTAACAGTTGTAGCTGTTGCACCGCCTGGAAGTGGAGCTTGAATTAGAATTGGGTTAACAGCCAAAGAAATTGGAGAGATTGGATAATCTTTCATGCATTCTTTGAAAATTTCTTCTGTTTCCATAATTTTCTTAATATCTAAGCCTAAATCGTATTCAGTACCCTTTAATGCGTGCCACATTGAAATAATATCAGGTTGACCAGTACCGCCTGAAACTGGTTTCATAGCTAAGTCAATACCGTCAGCGCCACCGTCAAGAGCCGCTAAGTATGCAGCTAAACCTGTACCTGCTGTTTCGTGAGAGTGGAAACGAATGTGAGCATCTTGACCCAATAATTCACGAGCCATTTTAACTGTTTCGTAAACTTTTCTAGGGTTTGATGTTCCTGATGCATCTTTGAATGCTAAGCTATCAAATGGCAATCCTGAATCTAAGATGTTTCTCAAAACTCTTTCATAGAAAGCAACGTCATGTGCGCCTTCACAACCGTAAGGAAGTTCCATCATAGTGATTGTAACTTCGTGCTGCATACCATATTTTTTAATAGAGTTTGCAGAATCAACCAAGTTGTTAACATCGTTTAAAGCATCAAAGTTTCTAACTACGTTAACACCATGTTTTGCAAACATTTTTGCGTGTAAGTCGATAATATCACGAGGTTGAGAGTTAAGACCTACAACGTTAACGCCTCTTGCTAAAGATTGCAATTTAACATCCGGACCAACTGCAGCTCTGATTTTATCCATTGTATCGAAAGCATTTTCGTTACAGAAAAATATTGGAGCTTGGAATCTTGCACCACCTGCTGTTTCAAAGTGTTTTAAACCAGCACCAACTGCGGCTTGCAAAGCAGGAATGAAATCATCAACAAGAACTTTTGCCCCGTAAATTGATTGGAAACCATCACGGAATGATGTATCCATAACCTTAATTAGTTTTTTTGACATAATTTTACCTTTCCTTTTATATTTCTTTGTTTTTTAATTTGTTTATTTCTTGAACATTGCAGACAAAATTGCAACTGCGATTTCTGCATCATCTGCAACTGATTTTTTAACTCTTCCGCCAGCAGGTTGAGGTACTACTTCCGGGAAGATTTCGTTCAATTTTCTAACAATTTTAGACATAACAAACATTGAAAGGATTGTTGTGCATAAAAATGCTAAAACAGTTCCCATACCAATGCACATTACGGCTAAACCTTGTGCTAACAATTCATTCATAAAATATCTCCTATTAAAAGTGTGTGTAATTTATTATCGCTATCTCTTAAATCTAACGCGCCTGTATCAGTTATATTTTCAGCAGTTCCGCTGATTTGTTTATCAAAAACTTTTACAGTAATTTCTTTATTGAGAAAACCGGCTCTTTTTACATAATCATTTTTGATTAACAAAAAACCTTTCTCAATAAATCTATCATATAACAAACAAAATTTTTCTAACAGTTTTTTTAAGAAAATTTTCTTATCTATAAAACGCCCAGTTTCAATGTTCAATGATGTTGCAGGCTGATTAATTTTAGATAAAAAATCTATCTTTGTATTTAAATTTACACCAAAACCCAAGATTAAACCTTCAAGTTTTCCGTTTTCAATAACACCTTCTGCTAAAATTCCTGATATTTTTTTACCGTTAATTTGAATATCATTTGGCCATTTTATCGTCGGCGTAACTCCGTATTCTTCAAATGTTTGGGCAAGCATTAGACACAAAAATTGTGTCAAATTTGAATAAATTTCTTTCATATCTTCTGACGGTTTCAAAATTAAGCTTGCATAAATGTTATCTTTGCCGGCATAAGACCATTTTCTATCCAATCTTCCACGTCCGTTTGTCTGATTATCAGTGTAAATCAGGGTCATGTCGCTATAATCTTTTATATGCTCTTTTGCATATTTATTTGTCGAGTCAACCTCTTCTAAAAAAATCAATTCCATAAAATTAATTATATAATAAACAAGGTTTAAATAATTAAAATAATTATGCATACACTATAACAATAAATTCATGATACAATCTAAATGAAATATTTATCATGAGTAGGGATTATCACATATCATATAAACCATTTAGAAACTTAAACAACAAGTATAAGCAATGCAATGCATATAATTTACGTGCCAAATGTGGTGTTTTTGCTAATACAGAATTAGACTATTGCAATAAAATAAAACAGCAAATTCTAAGTGAAAATTGTATACCTAGTTCAAATCATTTTTTTAGCTTGCTAAAACAAATAAATGTAATTGTTGCACAGACTTTAAAAACGACAGTAAACAAAGGCATGTTTTTGTATTATGACAATCGTGAAAATATTACGTCAGAATTATTAAAAAAGATTAGATTGGCTAGTTTTAAGTCTGATGTTGCAGAGAGTATAAACAATTCTAATAAGACAGTATTTTTACCATATATTAATACTTGTTTAAAAAATGAATCTTATAAAGTCATACAATACAATAATAAGGATTCTTATATTATTCATCCAAGAGAAAAGCTAAATAGTGTAATTAAAGATAATAATTGTGATGTTAATTTTTGTCAGAAATATAACAAAATGTTAATAAAAAAGTCTTTAAGAGAAGTAATTAACATAAAAAATGATATAAATAAAAAAATACTTACTTATATTAGTAAATCTGATAATAATTACGATTTTATTTTTTCAAAAGATGATCTTCAAAAATTAAAATTATTAGCTAACAAATATGATGTAATACAAAATTTATTGGTTAGCAATGGTATTAATACAACACATATTGAAAGCATCATATTTAATAATAAGGATAATAGGTTAAATATAGGAGACAAGTTGTTAAATGGAGATACTATTTTACACAAACTCACGATTTATGATAAACAGAAAAAAACGAATATAGATGCTATTCTTACATTTGCAAATACCGATAGAGGATATAGATTTAAAATATATAAAGATGAGACTTTTTTGTTAAATCAAGTTCCAAATATATCAAAACAATATAAACATTATGTTAAAACTAATGATGTTAATAATATTAATAAATTAAATTCAAAACTGTTTAATCTGATAAAAGATAATGAAATAGCTGAAGTTTATATTAATGAATATAATAAAAAAGAAATGAAAGAATTAATGTTTGAAGATAATTTAGTTCCGGAAAAGAAGATTGAACAACTTTTACAAAAGGATGATAAATATTACTACATAAAAAATTTAAGAAATTTTAACTTACAAAAGTTTCAAAATATATCTTTACCATTAATTGCAGCTTTAAAAGAATTTGGACGAATTAATAATGTAAACAAGGCATTTCTTGAAGCTTTGGCATTTGGTAATATCAAACATTCACCAGTGTTTCTTTATTTACACGCTGGGTGTATTCCTATATCTTGTCCAAAAGAAAATTTAGAAAAATTTTTACATAGTGGGTTTGATTATAAGAAAAATGTATGGCTAATGTATAAAATGTAAAATATTTGACACTTTTATATGGTTGTTATACTATTGGTGTATTGTGAAAGGAGGTAAACATGGTTAGAGGTATATCAAGTTTTAGTTCCAATAAAGTTAGTAGTGTAGTATTAAAAGGAACGGCTAATGTAAAAAATGTTGCAAAGCATATTGATTTGCCAGCAAAAATCGCACTAGGTTCGTTAGGAGCATTTTATACTACAAAAACAATTGGTGATGCAAGTGTTGGAGACACTTTTGTTATGAAGTGTAGCGATTACGATAGTAGTAACGACACAGATGCATGTAGTTCAGACTATTGGTGTGGTTTAGCTTATCCATAAGGGAATGATGGTGTTTGACAAAGTTTTTTTTGAAGATTTGTTAAAATTGTATTTAGGTAATAATGAGGTTTTGCGTCAAAAAAAGAAAGATGTAAAACCTCTTTCATGTTATAGAAAATATTTACAAACATTACCACCAAATTATGTTTTTAGCTTTCCTAACACAGTTATATTGAAACTTACAGAGGCTTGTAATCTTCGTTGTAGACATTGTTTTTATGCTGAACAACCCGAATATTACAATAAAATTTCAGAACTCAATACAGAAGAAATAATAGAACTTATTAATTTTTTAGTTGATGAAATAAATATACTTTCTATAACATTAACGGGTGGTGAAGTTTTTGTTAGGCAGGATTTTATTCCTATTTTAAAACATATAAAATCAAAAAATTTGATTGTAACAATTCAAACAAATGGAACTTTAATTAATAAAGAAAAAGCTTATCAACTAGGAAAATTTTTAAATAAAAAAACAGATTCTATTCAAATAAGTTTAGATGGAATCGACAAAACTTCTCATGAAACAATTCGTGGCAAAAATACATTTGATAGAACTATTAATGCAATTAAATTATTGAGACAAAATAAAATAAAAGTTCAAATTAATACTACGCTGACAACAGTTAGTGCACCTAATATTCAAGATATTTTTGAATTATGTGAAGAATTGGACGTTAATACCTTTTCTATCAACAAATATGAAGTTTGTGATGAGAAACAACTCTATTTAAAATTATCAACAGACAAACTTTTGGAACATAGTTATAAACTGTTGAATAAAGCAAAATATTTAAAAAACATAAACATGAATTATAAGCCTTTGGACATTTTTGATTTTTTAAAATATTCAGAGGGACGAATTGTGCTAGAAAATTATATAGAAGATAATAATCTACAAGCATCACAAAATAAATGTTTGTCGTGTCATAATCATAATAAGATGACCATTTCATCAGAGGGTAAAATCTTTTTTTGCTCTATGGATGAGTCAGAAGAAGCAATTTTAGGAAGTTTAAGACAAAATAGCTTTTATGAAATTTGGGAAAATAGATTTAATACACCATATTTTCAAAAAAGAGATATGACAACTACAAAATGTAAAAAATGCAAATATATTCCTATTTGTAATACTGGTTGTATGGCAAGTGCTTATAAAAAATATAGAGATATAAATTGTGCAAGCGCGGATTGTTGTTATTTCGAAAAATATATGAAAGGACAAAATGGATAAAGATACGGTATTGCAACTAGCATCTTTTGTTTCAAAGCGAATGGAACATGGTCTTGATCGATTTTATTTATTGAATTATAAAAATGATGATATTTGGATTGGGAATTATGCTACGTATTTGATAATTTCAAAAATGGATGGTCAAAAAACTTTGTACGAGATTGTAAAGGAAATCCAAGATATTATGACAGATTATTCTTATGAAGAAATTTTTGACTCAACATCCAATATAACCTTAGAATTATTGAATAGAGGATTTTTAATAAAAAAATAAAACTGCACTTTAAAAAGTGCAGTTTTTGTATGTACAAATTAGGTTTGCAATTATTTTATACTTTATTATTTTGTTGTTCTTGCGCTAATCTTCTTTTTTCGGCAAGTCTAGCATTATATTTATCACCAATATTGTTTGCAATAGGAGTAATAAGAACTGGTACTACAAATCTATAGATTAATGTAAAGGTTATGAGGTCTGCCAATATTCTTACACCATTTTTCTTTACACCTAAAGATTTTTCGATTTCTTTCGCTTTCGCCAGATTTCCTTCTAGTTTTGCAATATCTATATTATGTTGTTGTCTACCTGTAAATCTGTATTCACGTTTCTTTATCCACTCATTCATTTTAGCATTTACACCATAAGCTGCGATTGTTGGGATAATAAAGCCGAGAGATTGGTTTATAGCTAATGTTCTGCGTTTATCAGGATCTAATTCCTTCTTAGTTAATGTTTGTTGAACATACATTCCACTTGTAATTAATGAGCCTAATGCTGACATGTGCTGCGTTGCTCTACCAGGAAGTTTATTTATATGCTTCGTTAATCCTGAAAGCCATTCTTGTTCCATTAAAGGCTTACCGTAGTATTCGCCTAATTTTTTGATAAACCAATTAGGTTCTTTTTTGCCACCTTTAAATGAAACATTTTCACCTTCTTTGTTTTCGATATTTTTATTATCATTTTGAATAGTAGCTTTTTGAAGTTCCGGCTTTTGTTCTGCAACTTTTTTCTTTTCTAAACCTAAGCAGTTTTTCAAAATCCAAGGAATCAATGCTACTGTTGTCATTGCAATTGGAACTCTAAATGCCAAATCAGGGAAGTATGTTAAGAATTTAAATAATACCTCATTATTAGCATCATGTTCAAGCATTTCATTTGTAATTTCTGTACCTAATTTATCATCTACACCATTATTTTGATATGTTGTAAATTTGTAAACTTTTTCTTTTGAATCAAGTCGTTTTGAACCGGATATACGGGGATGGTAATCAGCAAAAATTTCATATGGAGAAGCAACAAATGTCTCATCCAAATCCAATTTCCATTGTTTACCGTCAACATCTTTCCATTTTCTAAAATCTACAACTTCACCCTTTTCATTGTAAACAGATTTAATATCCAATTTACCCCAATTAGAGTCTTTAGAATCCTTGATTAAATCTGCTAGATAATTCTTATTAATATCTTTAAACAAGATTTGAGCGTCTTTGTATTCGCCTTCTTTTACTACTATACCTAATCTTGACATATCAATTTTGTCATATAGTTTAGAACCGTCTTTTAAAACGACATCATTAAAAGATTTGCCTTTTTGAGATGCCCAATCAGCATCTACTTTCAAAATATTTTTAAATGTTTGTTCTGAAACATCACCAATTTGTTTAAATTCAGGCAAATACATACAATTTTTAATCTCTTGACTAAACTTTTTGCCATCTAAATTTTTCCACATTTCAGTTTCTAATCTTTGTCCGTTAGCACTAATTGACTTGAGATCTAATTGTGGATGGAAGCGTTTTAAAGTTTTTTCACTCATATTCTTCCACAATTTTTTTCTTACGTAATCAGCACCGCCT
The DNA here is from genome assembly GCA_934754735.1 of uncultured Candidatus Melainabacteria bacterium. Taxonomy (GTDB): domain Bacteria; phylum Cyanobacteriota; class Vampirovibrionia; order Gastranaerophilales; family Gastranaerophilaceae; genus CAG-196. The sequence goes on along the minus strand of CAKVJE010000008.1, from coordinate 15,015 downwards.
TTAAAAGGAGCTGTTAAAACAAATGCAGTAATAAAACCAACAGTACCGGATGCTAAAGTATGACCAATTGCATATTTATTGTTGATTTTTGTGTTTTCATCCTTTGCCGGTAAAGCTCCAATTGTAGCTGCTCGTAACATACAAGCAACCGCGGCGATTGAAGCTGTTGCTAAAACTTCGTTATTAGCAAAGTTTAATATTTTATTAAAAAGAGGACTGTCATTTAAACCGTCCCCTATTTTCCTCTTGGGTTGGCTTTCTTTTGCAACATCGCCAACCATTTTTTTTGTTGTGTTTATAATCTTCTTCGCGTTTTCTACAGTAGGTCCTTTTTTACCCTTAAATGACACTCCACCTTCAAACGAATCTGGCTGGTCATAAAGGTTTTGCTTTCGCATTTGCTCTAAATAGTTTGATCTAATCTCAGGGATAGTAACATTGTCGGTTGATTGTTTTCTCACTTTGGAGATTAGATTTTGCGTTGTATGAATGTTCATCATAGTTTCCAATCTAAATTTACTGTCTACACATCTATCTTAAAACAAAGCAAAATTTTTTTTGCTAGTGCATAAACATTTTGTTACAAATGTTTATATTTAAAATATTTTTTTTCTAGACAGTAAAATCTCCTCTATATAATTAAAAATATAATTCTACAAATAGTTCGCAAGTATTGATTTTACGTAGTTTTGAGTTTCTTTATATGGAGGCACGCCATCATATTTATCAACAGCTCCCGGTCCTGCATTATAAGCAGCTAAAGCTAAAATTACATTACCATTATATTTATTAAGCATGGATTTTAGATACTTAACTCCACCCTCAACATTTTGCTCAGGATCCATTGCATTTGTAACACCCAAGCCTTTTGCGGTCGAAGGCATAAGCTGCATTAAGCCCATAGCACCAACCTTTGATTTGGCATTAGGATTAAAACCGGATTCTTGCTTAATTAGTGCATTAACTAATTTTTCATCAACGCCATGCTTTTTAGAAACTTTCGAAACAAGATTTTTAATTTGTTCTCTGGTTGAAATTTTTTCAGTCGCAGTTTCTGCTTTTGCAGAATAAATATTTGCGTTAACTCTGGTTGAAGGATTTGTTAAAAGGTCGCCAAACTTAACTTGTGCTGATTTTTTTAGCACATTATCGAATGATTGAATTTTAGTATTAGTTTCCGGAACTCCATTCGCTTGTTTTTCAACAGGAGTCCATTGTGAGTTTAAATTATTTACATAATTATTCATCTGAACAGCACGCTGCATAGCACTAGACTTACCAGATGATGATAATAAATTTTGAATCATTGATGAAAACATAACCTAAAAATCCTTTCAACTTAAAATGTCGGATATCAACAAATAATCTTTAACTTTTATAACCAAATATCCACCATTTGATTTAATATTTTTTTCTAATTTGTCAATCTTAAATTCAACATAAAAAAATAATTACACTTGTTAAAAAAAATAGAGAATGGTAAAATTCTTTCTATGGAAAGTTTAGCAGAATTTATACAAAAAAGAAGAGAGCATGCCGGTTTATCTGTAATCGGGTTAGCAAAAAAAACCAATATTAAACAAGAGATTTTGGAAGACATTGAATCCGGCAAAGAATTATTTTTATCAGTTACACAAAGGCAACAATTAGCAAGAGTGTTAAAATGTTCTCCAAAAGAGCTTAAAAGCTTGGAGAGAGATTACAAATTTGAAATTGTTAGCCAAGAAACAATTGATGAATTAAAGACAAAAATCTTGAATCGCGAAACGAATTTGAGATGTCCGCTTTGTGGAGAGCCTTTGGTTACACGAATCGCAAAAATGTACGATTTAGAAGACAATTTAGTTTTACAACCAAAAGCACATTGCGTAAAATGCATTTTTCAAATAAAAGAATAGTTTATAATTTTTACTAGCAAAAATTATTTTCACATGTTTTATTTTAATATGCGAATTACTAATACATTTAAAACATTGGGTTTAACTTTAGCAATGGCGTCATTACCGCTAGGCGCAAATAGAATTTACTCACAAAATTTGCAAAAAGACGATTTTTCTATTACAACAGCAACTCCAAAAGGAACTGATAGTAAAAATTTTTTAGCCGGAGCTCCATCTCCTGATATAGAAATTGCAGGAGAAAAAAAGACTGCAAAATTTGTTATTGATTTAAGTACAAACACTCTTTACAAATACAATGTTCAAGGTAAAGCTGAAATGGCATATCTTATAGCAAGCGGAAAAGAAAGCACTCCGACTTCTAAAGGAGTTAGAATAGTTACACATACAGAAACTTATCCGTATAGAACAGCACCTCGTGGAACAAAAAGAAGACGCAATCCGGGAGCTTACGGACCTAAAATTATCTGTTTAAATAAAATTGACCCGCAAACAGGAGAACAATCACAAACAGGCGAATTTATTCATGGCACAAACGATTTAAGTAGCATCGGAAAATATGCTTCTCATGGCTGCATGCGTATGGATAACGAAGTTATAAAAGAGCTCGCGCAAGAAGTTAAACGCGGCGACATTGTTATAATTAAATAAGACAAAGCAATCCATTAGTTAGGAATAACCACATGGATACGCTACTTCTTCTTTTCGCTTCTTGTTCTTACTGAAATACGAATTGGTGTTCCCATAAAACCGAACGCTTCACGCAATTTATTTTCCATATAGCGTTTGTAATGGTCTTTCATCAAATCTTCATTATTTGCAAATAAAATAAATGTAGGCGGTTCAATCGCAGCTTGAGTTGAATACATTATTTTCAAACGTTTATTTCTAATTGTTTGCGGAGGATTAAGAGCATAAGCTTCATTAACAACCTTGTTCAACAAACCTGTAGAAACACGTTTTGAGCGTTCTTTTTGAACTTCTACGACTCTTGTAAATATTTGATTCAATCTTTGATGAGTAACTGCGCTTATGTATATTTTTGGCACATAATCCAAGAACGGAATTTCACGTGCAATTTTTTCTTCAAATTTATTGATTGTGTTTGATTTTTTGTCTTCAATCAAATCCCATTTATTAATCGCAATTACCATGCCTTTTCCTGCATCAGTAATAATAGACGCAATTTTTTTGTCTTGGTCAGAAATTCCGTTTATCGCTTCTGTTGCATCAATTACCATCAAAGCAACATCACATTCTCTAATTGAACGAATAGCTCTGTCAACTGCAAATTTTTCTACACCGTAGTCAACTTTTGCTTTTTTTCTGATACCTGCTGTATCAATAATTACGAATTCTTGGTCGTTATAAGTTAAGCGTGAGTCGATGCTATCTCTAGTTGTACCTGAAACATCCGATACTATTACACGTTTTTCTCCTAATAAAGCATTTACAATTGAAGACTTACCGGCATTCGGACGTCCAACAATTGCAATTTTGATTGTTTTATCTTCATCTTCTTCTACGTCATAAGAGAAATCGGAAGTAATTTCTTCCAACAAATCACCAACTCCGCCAGAACCATGCAATGCTGAAATTGCGATTGGTTCACCAATTGCTAAAGAATAAAAATCACTAATCATAGTGATTTGATTATGCGAATCAACCTTATTAACTGCAAGAAAAATAGGTTTGTTGCTTTGTCTTAATATATTTGCAATATCAGAATCAACAGGTGTAACACCTTCTAAACCATCAACAATAAAAATAATTTTGTCGGCTTCTTCGCAAGCAATTTTTGCTTGATCATAAATTGAAAGCATTATTTCGTCTTCATCACCTGGAATTATACCGCCTGTATCAATAACCGTAAATGGTTTATTTTGCCATTCAACGTCAAAATAAATTCTATCTCTTGTAACTCCCGGTCGGTCGTCAACAATTGATTGTCTTTTTCCTACTAATCTATTTACAAATGTTGATTTTCCAACATTTGGTCTTCCTACTATTGCGATAATTGGTTTTCTGTTCATAATACATTAAGTCTAACACGAAAATTTTTTAAGTAAAATAACGATTTTGAACTTACTCTACATAATTCAATACCAAAATATTGCAATTCTTTTCTCAAAATGATACGATAATTATTAGTTAACAATACAATAAGGATTAATTCATGAAAAAGATTTTAATATTGCTGACTCTTTTAGTTCCATTTGCTGTTATTGCAGATGAAGCTATTACGATTAATGGAGTTAATGAGCCTGAGTGGAAAGATTTTGCACCACACGCATTTATCAATATTGAAGAACCTAAAGGTATTGGAAAGCTAAACGAAACGGCTGCCTATTGGTACAAAAGAAAAACAGATTTTGAAAGTTCCATTAAAGAATGTCGTGAAATGACTGATACAGAAACTCAAGTTAGCTGTTATCAAGAAGTTAAAATTAAGCAATATCAAAAAAATAGTGATTACAACGCTCGCTTAGAAGCTAAAGAGCGTGCCCGAATGGTACCTAATGAAATGTATGATAGAACAAATACAATGCTTCCAATTGGCGGTTATTTAAATAATTTTGCGCGTTTTCAACCGAATGAATTAAGATAATTACATTCCATCAAAATTACCGGCAAGAACTCTCAAAGCTTTGTCTTCTGCTTTTTGTGCTCTATCCAATGCTGATTGCAAACCTGAATTATCAAAGTTCTTCTGGATATTTGCCGCAGCTTGAGAAGGAATATATCTTCTTTGTTTTTCATCAGTCTTTGCGTCATTCGGAATTTTGCAATCAGAAGATGGAATATAAGTGTACATATCAACACCGTTATTCTTTGCCTTATGCGGAATTATATTTTTTGAAGAAGGAATGTAAGTATAATTATCAACTTTTTCATCTTCTGGATAAACTTGAGGAATTGCAACGCTGTTTGGAACTTTGCCTCTTGTGCTCATCATTTGACCTTTTTGAGCAGGTTGAGTTGGTTGAGATTGTTTGCCATATTGTTTAACTCTTTGTGCTTCATATAATCTTCTATTCAAATCTTCTGCCAAGAATTTCTTTTGTTCCTTTCTTGCATTTTCGTTTTCATCTTGTTTCATTGCGTCATAAGACTTGCCGAAAATTGCGGTCGTACATTTTTTAATAGTACCATCAAGTAAACCCATTGTAATAAGCCCCCAAATTGCAAATCTCATTGGAACACCAGCAACATTTTTGAAGATGTTTGGAACTTTGCGCGCAAAATTCATTACAGCATTACTGTTTTTATAACCTTTGAATGTTTCCAAATCCATTGTCATGAATTGCGCAAGTTTTCTTACACCCTTTGTAAAGATACCTTGGTCTTTAACTTTTAACATATCCTTAACAGCTTGTTTAGCCTTATTGTATTCGCTTTTATTTTTAAAGAAACCTGTATTTACTTTTTCGTTAAACTCCAATTGTGCATCTCTAAACGCCTTAACTTGCTCTTGACTCATGCCTGCATATTGAGCTCCACCTAAAGAATGCATCATTCTCAAACCTAATGGGAATGTTAAAACCCAAGAACAAGATTCTACCACACCACCAATCGCGGTGCCCACTTTTTGGTCTTTATCAGCTTTTTTAACATTTGAAGCAACTTCAACCAAAAGTGGCGCAATAAATAACAAAGCTCCTAATTTACCATTACCCCAAGTAATGCCTCTATGCATTGTTTGCATAGCTTTTGACATAAATACACCTGTAGCAGTTTTTGCTCCACCTTTAACTTTTGCACCATCTTTGACCAAACTAAATAGTTTATTATAAACTTCATCGCAACCGACAGTTCTTTCAAACGGTTTTGTAAGTGGACCCATCCAACCATAATGACCGGCTCCGATACGAATACGGCTACCGGCTTTTTTAGTTGCCGTCATAACATCATTTACATATTTGCCAAAAACATCTTCTCTAATATTGTTTAATTTTTCGACAGTCATGCCCATTTCTTTAAGAAGTTCATTTTTAGTAGCGCCCATTAGCTTTTCAGAGCCAAGAGCTTGAATCTTCTTAATTTGTTCTGGAGTTCTACCAATACGTTCTAAAAGAACTTGACTGACAACTTTTTCTTCAGGAATTTCAGAAAGCTTCTTAACATTGAAAGTCTTTTTCAACGCTTCTTTTTCTTTAGCTGTAATACCAATATTTTTTAATTTAATTTCATCCGGTTTATCAAGATTAAGTTCATCTACTATTTTTACAAAATCTTGAACAACTTCTTGTCTTTGGTCAAACATTTGTGATCTAACCATGCTCCATTCCGGCATAGAAGGAGTATCACGCATTGCTCTTAAAACTGAATTATTTTGAACAGTTTTTGAGAATTTATTTTTAACAGAAGTAATACCTTTTAATACACTTTGAACAGGTTTATTTTGTATAGCCTTAGAATTTTGAATACTGTCACCTAAATTTGCAGCTTTTTTGACTAAGCTGTCTTCATATTTCCCGCCGCAAGCTTTTGCATAAGAATCAATACCAAGACTTAAACCTAACCAAGCGCCCAAAACCATTAAAGGATGTTCTATAAACGGAGTTACAACCCCCATCATATCATATTCTTTTATTACTTCTTTTACACTTTTCCCGTTTAGACTATTTTCAGGGACATAATAATAGCTTGGAATTTTTATCTGCTGTTGAGAAGAAGTTTGAGCTGGTGTTTGCACAGGCCTTTTAGCAGGCTGATTTTGTTGAGCCTGTTGTTGCATGTATAACTGTTGGTTATACATATTTTGATTAATATTTTGATTAACCTGTGACACTATAATAACCCTTTATAAACCTAACTATTTATATAAAGTATTTTACTCTTTAAAAATTGCTTAAAAATCAAATTTTGACATACTTTTGTTAAATTTTGTAACGATTTACATTATTAGCCTAAAGTTTTCAAAAAAAATGCCGTAATAGAAACTATAAGGAGTAACAAAAAATATGTCAGAAGATTTTAAAGTCGATAAAGGACAAGTTCCAAATGCCCAACCTCAAGAAAACACACAAGGTGGCAAAAAAGTTATCGACGAAGCAAACTATAAAATTCATGCTCGACAAGAAACAGGACCGGCTGCAGTAGGTCGTGGTGGCGATCCGTTTTTTAGAAATATTAGAGCTACAAAAGAACAGCTATTAGAACTTATGGAGGAAACGCAAACCGTTCAAGACTGGGTACAACGTGAAACTTGTAATAATGTTGCAGTATCTTGTCTTGACAATGAAAACTTAAAAGAAATTTATTACGAAATCAAAGACGGCTTTGGAGAGTACGGAAAAATATCTCTAATGGGATTCAAGACTCCTCAAGGAATTGAAATTCCAAGGCTAAAAATTTACGACAAAGACGGCGAAGTTTTGCAAGTTTTAACAGGTCCGATGGCAATGGACGAACTCAATAAACGAGCTTTGGCGTATAAAGAGTCGACAAAAAATTATGAAGCCTTGCCTTCGCAAGAAGCTGAAACAACCGGCGTTATTGCAGACTACTCGGGCAATCCCGAAGATTATATTACTTAATTATAAAAGACGATGATTTAAAATCATCGTCTTTTTTTATATAACATCAATAAACTTATGCACTTGTGGAATCAATCTTGTTTTTTGATATCTTTGCAAACACTTATCCAAAACTTCTTCCATAAAATCAGATGAAATTGAAGGAGTTTTACCCAACATCATCGGTTGTAAAACTAATTCAACATCATATTTTTTCGCAAGTTTGCAAATCTCATTTATTTCAGAATCAGTGATGTTTTTGTCAAATACAACTTTTATATAAAGATTTTTTTGAGAAGCTATTTCAAAAAACTTATCATGCTTATCCCATTGCGGTTCAAGCCCTGTTGCACTTGGAAGCTTTATATCTGCTGAAACATAATCTACAAAATCAATTACTTCTTTTAATTGTTCATACAAAGTTGCATTTGTTTCTAAATATATAGGAAGTTGCGAAATCTTAGCAAAATCCTTAATAAATTTTGTATGTAACAATGGTTCACCACCTGTTAATGAAACAGAATGACATTCTTTATGCTGATTTACAAAATCTGTTAATTCTTTTATAGAATATTCTTTAGCGTTTTCAATATCAAAATCAGTATCGCAGTATTTGCATTTAAGATTACATCCACAAAGGCGTATAAACACTTGTTTATATCCCGTAAACGGGCCTTCGCCTTGAATTGACGCAAATAATTCTTTTAGTTTTATTGATGACATTTTGTTATCCTTTTTTATACTTTCCTCTTTGTAAGAAACAAAAAATTGTGTACCGAGCTCTCCCCTATGGAGAGAAAGAATTTCTTAATGAAAAGGCGTTTGTTATTTGTTTTAGCCCTTGAATTTAGAAATTCTAGAGTTAATAATACCCTCTCCCTAACCCTCCCCCGAGGGGAGGGGATGCGCTAAAGATGTTCAAGCTAACGCGTTCTACTCCCCTCTCCTTCTATCCATTTTACATGGAGAAGGTGCCGAAGGCGGGAGAGGGTATTATTAAAATGTAGGTTGGGGTTTCTACCCCAACATCATCTTACAGAACTCGTAGAAATTTCTGCCAATCTTTTGTACAAACTAATTTCTTCGTCTGACAAATTCTTTGGAATCTGTATTTCTACAGTTACTATCATATCACCAACTTGTTTATTTTGCTCTATTCCACATCCGGCTAATCTGATTTTTTGACCATTTCTAGTATTTGGTGCAATTTTTAAAGAAATATTACCTTGTAAAGTCGGAACAGAAATGTTAGCACCCAACACAGCCTCAAAAGGAGTAATCGGAATTGTTTTTAATATATTCAAACCTTCTGTTTTGTAGCCTTTAGGTTCTTTTATATGAATTGTCAAATACAAATCCCCATTTGCTCCCCCACAAATCCCTTTTTCACCTTCCCCTGCCAATCTGATTTTAGATTTATCGCTAATACCTGCAGGAATTTTAACGTTAAATCTTTTATAAGTAGAAGTTTCCCCTTTCCCCTTGCAGAATGAACATTCTGAGCCATTAACAAATTTTCTGCCACCACATTTTGGACAAATATTAGTTTGCAACATATTGATAACTTTTGTTGTTCCGCCTAAAGCTTCAAAAATAGAAATTTCTATATCAGAATAAACATCTTTGCCTTTTTTAGGCGCAGAAGTTTCTTGTTTTTGTGATTTAAAAAAGAAATCTTCCCAGCTAAATTTAAAACTATCTTTTGTGTGATAAGTTTGTTTTGTATTTTTAAAATTGTTCTCTTTTGTTGAAGTGCTTTTTGTTGTCTTTGTTTCTTCTTTAGTATTTACGCTTGAATATGAGTAAAACTTTCTAGCCTTATCATAATTCGATTTACGAATTGAATCTGATAAAGTTTCGTAAGCTTCATTTATATCTTTAAATTTGTTTATTGCTTCATTAGAATTACCTGCAACATCCGGATGCCATTTTCTTGCAAGGCGACGATATGCAGATTTAATTTCGTCTTGTGTTGAATTTTCAGAAATATTTAAAATTTTATAATAATCTTTAGTCATACTAAAGATTTAATGATTGCGATAAAAAAGTCAACATATTTCTGGATAATAAAATAGAATTATAGTTTTTCCTCTTGCCAATACAAAAAAAAAAGGAATTCGTTTTGAATTCCTATGGTTGTTTTTCTTTTTAATTTTTACTCTGTCTCAATTTTCTCGTGTTTTAAATATCTCGTGTTTTTCCTATTTAATCCTTAATTCCCTTAGGGGGATTATAAATCCCCGTTCCGCCCCTAATCTAGTAGTGCCTCTAAAATCCTAGCATTCTTGTCTGCTAAAGTATTTTGTCGAACCTGTGATCTTGTGATGTAGCTTCTAAGCGCTTCACGAATAAGCTCAGAACGTGATCTGCTTTCATTTTCTGCTACTTCGTCGATTTTGCCTAAAAAGCTTTCAGGCATTGAAATTAAAACTCTTGCCATAATTGGTACTCCTTTTATTATCCTTTTGTATACTTTATTTACTGATTACATATATATAAAGTATTTCGGTTTTAAAAAATTGCTTTTTTTCTCTTCTTTTGTGAAGTTTTGTAAAGTTGATTTTTTTACTTGGTAAGAGTTATGACATTTTGAGTTATTTTAAATACTTTTAGTGCAAATCAGTATAATTACAAATATCTTTTCTATAATGCTTGCCTTTAAAGTCTATATCTTCAGCTTCTTGATACATTTTTTTAACAGCTTTTGATGCAGTTGTGCCGGAAGAAGTTAAAACTACGACAGAACCGTAATTAGCTTCGAATTCCAGATATTTATTCTTATTTACACTCGGATAGAATGTTAAAGATGTTTCTTCTTCCAAATTATCAATGCCAATAATAGCATTTTCTACATTCTCTTTATTTTTACAAGTCAAAACAAGGGATGCAGAGTATTTGTCAAAAAGATTAATTCCGTCTACTTCATCGCTAAAAGAGCCTATAACGCAAGAATTAAACAATTCAAACAAATCTTCATCCAGTATGTCTAAAACAGCTTGAGCATCACAATCTTGCATAAATGATTGCCAACCGAGAATAAACATTCTGCCATCATCGGTCAAAACGCCATTAACACCTAAAATTCCCAAATAAGGATTGCCTTCAATTTCACAATAATCGAGCGTAGGATAAATTACATTGTCCATTAAATAATATTCTTGCTCAATTGAAAGCTTATAGTTAGGCGCGCAAGCACCCATTCCGCTTGTCAATTGTCCACCGTTGCCTTCAAGGGAATGTTTATAAGTAATTGAAGAACCAATTGGCAAAGCCTTGTATCCGTCAGTAATTGTGTAGAACGAAAATGGAGTGCCATAAATATAATCTTCGACTATTATTCGTTTGTTTTTTTCTATAAAACTAGATTCCACAAGAGTTTTTGCAACTTGATATGATGTAAAAATTGCGGCGCTATTATTGTCATCTGTTTTTAGCACAAAAGGATTTTTTAAGTTTTTAATATAATCCAAAACCATGTTTTGTTTTTCAAAAATACCGAATTTTGGAGTCGGAATTCTTAACTTATATAATATTTTTTTCGCTAAAGCTTTGTCTAATACAAGTTTTGCAGCATTTCTTTGCGGTGCAAATATAGCTTGATTATTTTTATTAAACAATTCTACAATGTCTGATTTTAGAGCCATAGTTGATACAGGAATTGTCAAATCAATGCCGTTTTCCATAACGAATTCCAATAATTCGCTGGATTTATCTTCTCTTATATCAATACAAGTCGCAAATTCTTTTATCGTATCGCTTGAAGGCGTTACGTAAACTTCATGCTTTAATGATAATTTTTTTGCTAGTGCGTATTCTTTTGCGCTATTTCCAATAATTAAAATTTTCTTTTTCATAAAAATAATTATATCAATTAAGAAGGCAACTCGTCAATAAATTTCGTTACCTGTTTTTTTAATTCATCCAAACCGGAATTGTTATAAATTACATAATCTGATTTTGCAATCTTTTCTTCCTGTGGCATTTGAGAGTTCATTCGCGCTAGTGCTTGCTCTTTTGTGAAGTTATTTCTTTTCATCAAGTGTTCTAGGCGGATATCATCATTGCATTGAACAAATAAAATTTTATCAAACAATTTATCAAAACCGGTTTCAAAAAGAAGTGGAATTGAAACAAACACTACAGGAGTTGTTATTTTAGTAAAAATATTTAGAATTTCATCCTTAACTTTAGGATGTATAAAACTCTCAAGCTCTTTTCGCGCAATCGGGTCATTAAAAACTTTTTCACCTAACGCACGTCTATCAACATTACCTAAAAATTTGTGCGCAATTTTATCAGCGTCATAAACGGGATAATTCTCCGAAATTATTTTCTCTACTTCTGATTTTCCGGCTGCAATATTACCCGTTATTGCTATTTTTAGCATATTCCCTCTTGATTTTTGCTATATATGTTTTTAATTCTTTAACTTGTTTTGGTTTGATTGGTTTAACCTGCCCTTTTTTTAAACCTTCTATTGTTAAAGTAGCATGTTGAATTCTTTTTAAGCTTTCAACTTCATAGCCTAATTTTGCAAACATCTTACGAATTTGTCTGTTGATGCCTTGATATAAAACGACTTGAATCATAGATGATTTATTTTTTAATTCAATCGGCAATGTTTCAGCGTAAGCCGTTTTCTTTTCACCGGAATCAGTTTCAATTTCAATTCCGTTAAACATTTTTTCTGCATCTTCTGTTGTAAATTTACCATTAATAGAAACTATGTAAACCTTCGGAACTTTAATTGAAGGATGAGTCATTTCATTAATAAATTCACCATCGTTAGTCAAAATAATAAGTCCTGTAGACTCTTTATCTAGTCTTCCGACAGGTTTTAGATGTCTCAATTCCGGTGGAATAACATCATAAATAGTTTTTCGACCTTTTTCATCTTCAGAAGTTGTAATATAACCGGCCGGTTTATAAAATTTGTAATATTCCAATTTTTGCGGTTTTACAAGTTTATTATCAATATAAACGCGGTCTTTTTCACGCACGTAAAAACCAAGCTCTTCTATTGGTCTATCGTTTACGCGTACGCGACCTTCCAAAATCAGTTCATCGGCTTTTCTTCTGGAACAAAAACCGGTTGATGCTATATATTTATTTAATCTTGGCATTTTTGACCTTCTGAGAAACAGTCTAAGCGATTGGTTCTTCTACTTTTAATGCATTTGTAATAGCTTCCGGCATTTTTCTATAAAGAGAACCGTCATTGTGTATAGCTACAACCTCAAATTCAGCCTTAATAAATAATTTGCCGTTTTCTTTGTTACGAATAGTTTGCGCAAAAGTCAATCTTATAGGTGAAATGTCTTTAATCCAAGTTTCAACAACTACAACATCATTTAATCGCGCAGAAGATTTGTAGCGAACATTCATATTTGTAACAGGCATTGCAATATCCATTTTTTCTAAATTGATAAGATTAAGTCCTGCTTGTTCGCATAATTCTACTCGTCCCATTTCCATCCAACGAAGGTAGGAACCGTGCCATACTACGCCATAAGCGTCTGTGTCTGAATAATAAACTTTATGTTCTAAATAATTTTTCATAAATATATCTTAACATGAGATAAAATGTTTGTACATTATTTTTTTAATATTGCAAATAAAAAGGCTGAAAATCAGCCTTAAAATATCTCATATTAAATTTAAAAACTGCTTAACCTCTATACGCAACCAAAATTCCACCAGGAACTTCCAGTATCTCATATTGAAACTCGTCATCTGCATCAACTGCATCAATAAAATCTTGAACTTTAGCTGCATGAGAAATTATATTATCTGCTACAATCAAAGCTTTTGGTGTTAAATGCGGCTTAATCATTTCAAAATATTTAACATACTCTTTTTTGCACGCATCAATAAATACAAAATCAAACTTTTCATTCTCATCAAAAGAAGCCAAAACTTCACACGCAGAACCTTGAATTGGTCTTACCACATCATCAACACCGCAAATCTTAAAGTTTTCTTTCGCAATACTTTGGCGTTTTTCATAAAATTCGATAGTAGTAAGTTTTCCACCTGTTTGTTTTAAAGCTTTAGCCAGCCAAATTCCTGAATATCCGTTTGAAGTTCCTATTTCTAAAGCGTTTTGAATATTCATCATTTTGATAAAACTATTCATCAAAACGCCGGTTTTTCTAGGTACATTCCAAAAATCTTTTTGTGTTTTTTCAAGCTCAGCCAAAACTCCGGCTGTAACTTCATCCATTACTATATCCATATTTCGCCTCTAATCAAATAAATTAACTTTTGTTGTTATAATTACATCCTTTATAGGAACATTCAAAGAATACGTCTTAATAATTCGTCCTTTTGACAAATCCATAATTGTATACTTATTACTTTTCAAATCTGTGATTACAGCTAAATTTGTGTTATCGATTCTGTGGAAACCGGAAGAAAAACCTTCTGTTCCAACAGCAATATTTCCCATCGGAGTATCATTATCTATATTAATTTTCTGAATCATATTGTTTTGTGCACCAAGAACGTACAAAGTTTTTCCTTCCAATAACATTGAAAGCGGTTTATTAACAGTCGTAAATTCGTTTACTAACCCTAATGTTGAATAATCAATAACCGCAACTCGGCTTTTTGTACGGCTCGCCAAAAACAATTTATTATTAGTAAATACCAAATCTGAAACATTAGGGAATTGACCTATATCTTTTAGTTCATAGCCTTTCTTAAGTTCTATAGCCCAAATTTCATTTTTTAATTTATCTACATAAAACAACTTATCGTCAAATAATCTCAACTTTTCGCAATATCCGTTAATCTTAATTTTTTGCGATAAAGACATTGTGTTCAAATCGATTACAAAAATTGTTGAAGCAATTGGAGAAGTAACATAAGCTTTTTTGCCAGCCTCATCAATCAAAATTTCTTCCGGATTAGAAGAGACGTTTATTTGCTTAATAAATCTTGAATCAGCAATTGAAATTACGTCAACAAATGGTCTGTCATAAGTCGTTACGAGCAAAAATTTACCGTTGTTAACAGGTTTAACATCAATCGGAATTGATTTTTGTGCTAAAGAATAACTGGGAACAGCCTTTGCAGGTTCTACTACTTGAACATTTTTTGAATAGTTTGTTGTTACAAATAAGACTTTGTCTTTTAATTGAGAAATCAAAGTTTGAGCGATTTCCGGCTCGGTTTCTGATAAAAAGTCTTCATAAGAGTCTTTGTTCTCAACTTTTATCATATCTTCATTCTTAGTATCAATTTTTAAGTTACCTATTATGCCTTTGATATTTTCCGGAATAATTAAACCGCTTGGAACAAGCATATCTTGAGGTAATAAGCCGGTTCTAACCTGTAATGGAGGATTGACCATGTGTAAAACAGTTCTATGACCTTCGCCATCAGAAAGAACTTTCAATAGAACAAAATCGTTATTAAAAATTATAACATCCGGCTCTTGCTTCAAATCCTGATTAGCAGGATAAGTTTCTTTAATTTTTAAACTCTTAATATCAGAAAATAAAGAAGGATATAATGGCAAATAAATAGTATTGTCCGGTAATATAATTACACCATCAAAACGAATATCTGTTTGCGGAATTTTTGATGTAATATAG